>DATNLP010000389.1:0-8068 GCA_035602795.1 Acidimicrobiales bacterium
GGCCGTCCGGCAGCCGCCGCCCGGGTCGTTCGCCGCCTCGTAGACGTCCACGGCCAGCCCGGCACGGGCCAGCAGCACGGCGACGACGAGTCCGTTCGGCCCGGCGCCCACGACGACGATGTCGGCCTGCCTCATCGACGACTCACAGAGAGAGCGTCCGTCCCTCTTCGGCCCCGATGACCGGGACCGGACCGTCGGCGAAGCGGCACAGCGTCCGGTCGACCTCCGTGTCGGTGCGGTCGGGACGGTGATGGAACAGCGCGACCAGTCGCGCCCCCGCCGCGGTGCCGAGCCCGACCGCGTACTCGGCCGCGGCGTGCCCGAAGAATCCCTCGGCCGGGACCTCCTCCGCCCGCAAGTGGGCGTCGTGGATCAGAATGTCCACCTCGCGGGCGAGCGCCAGAGCCGACTCGTGGTACTCGCCGATGCCGTCCGGGCCGGTCCCGAGGACGGTCGGGCAGTGGTCCGGCAGGTAGGCGACGGACGAGTGGCCGTCGCTCACCCGGAACCCGAACGTCCGTCCACCCTTGTGCGGGATCTCGCGGGCTTGCACCTCGAAACCCTCCGCCTCGAAGGAGCCGGACGGTACGAGGCCGAACCGCCAGTCGCCCCGAAGCTGCGACGGCGTGATGGGAAAAAAAGGGGGCGACATCATGCGCTCCAACAACGCCTCGGCGTCGGTTTCGTCGTCCTCGGGGGGCAGGAACAACGAGACGGCTGCATCCTCGCGGTCGCCATTGGTGAAGAACGGGAGACCTTGGACGTGGTCCCAATGCAAGTGTGTGAGGAGCACGCTGCCCCGGAAGGGCTGATCCCCGAGTAGCTCTTTCAGGCGCCGTATCCCCGTACCGGCATCGAGCAGGAGTAAGGGACTCGACCCGAGGCCGTCGGGCGCCAGCGCGACACATGAGGTGTGACCGCCGTAGCGGACGAACTCAATGCCAGGTGCGGGCGTCGACCCCCGTGTCCCGCAGAAGGTGACGCGCACCGACTCAGTCTCGCATGTTGTCCTCGCGGCGATGGCCCGCGGACAACTCCTCCAGGTGGGAGCGATCGACAAGATCAGCGTCGAAGATGGCGATCCGGCACGGCGTCACCGCGATGTTGCTTGACGTACGGATACCACCCTCGAGGTGTGCCCGCTCGCCCAGCAGAGCCCCCGGCCCGTATTCAGCCAGACGCTCGCCGCCCTTCTCGACCCGCACGATCCCGTCCAGGATGAGGAGGACCTCTTTACCCGGCTCGCCCTCTTTCACGAGGATGGTCCCAGCGTCGAATGTGTCGATGCGCCGTTTGCCGCCTCCCTGCATCAGCTGCGCCGAGAGTGCGGTCTCGAGCGCCGACTCGACCGCCGAAACGAGCGCCTCGGAGTCCTCGTCTCCCCACGGGCTGTGCTTGCCAAAGGACCTGCGGTACCAGTCTTTGAAGTCGGTCAGCCCCGACTTGTGCGAGAGCCGATTGTCGGCGCCGTAGACCCAGTGCCGCGGGAAACGGCTGGCTCCTGTCAGCGCGTACTCGGACCGTCCGTCCGCGTGGAGCGTCAATGACAACGTGGTCCAGACCAAGGGTGCCTGCCATTGGATGAACGGCTTGCGGCGTACTCGCCGTGGCGCGGGCACTCCGGTGCGGCCGCCACAGGTCTGGGCGAAGCGGACCCAGCCGTCCCCCCGTTCGGGTTCCCGCTGGATGTCGGGCAGCTGGAAGGCCTGGAACCGGTGCTTGACCGCGCCAAGGTTGACCAGGGTGGACCCCATGACCCCTCCCCCCAGGTAGCCGCAGTCCACGATCCGGCCCTCTTCGTCAACGGTGATGAAGGCGCGGAGCTCGTTGGCGAAGCGGAAGCGGTCGGCCTCCTGCAAGGCCGCCAAGTCCATGTTCTCGGTTGGCGGGGGCGCGTCGTAGTGCGTGATCCCCGAGTCGAAGGCCAGGCGCTGAGCGCCTTCGATCGCCTCGGTGGGGATCCACGACAGTGAGGTCACGACCCCTTCGTGGCGGATCAGTGTCTCTGTGCTCATGGTGCCAGCGTGGACCGGCAGACCTGGGTTGACGAGTGTGGTGACAGGCGTCTGCCGGTGTGCCTACCACCACCGTGTAAAGGAAGGTTCCCCCCTGTTCCCGGGTCGGCCGTTGTGTGAGAACTAAAGGCGATGAATGACGACGCGCACCAGGCGGGCAGGATCTCGGTGCTCCTGGCCGACGACAATCTGATCGTCCGGGAGGGCGTACGTGCGTTGATCGAGCGGCACAAGGACCTCGAGATCGTCGGCGTGGCGGCCGACTACGACGAGGTGGTGCAAGGCGCCACCGCTCTGGCGCCCCAGGTCCTGGTCACGGACATCCGGATGCCCCCCTCCTTCAATCGGGAAGGGATCGACGCCGCCAAGGAGGTCCGCAAGCGGCACCCGGGGACCGGGGTCGTCATTTTGTCGCAGTACGACGATCCCGAGTACGCCGTGTCCCTCCTGGCCGAGGGTTCGGCTGGCTACGGCTACCTCCTGAAGGACCACATCGCCCAGGGTGACCAGCTGGTGGACGCCATCCGGGCCGTCGCCACCGGCGGCAACGCGCTCGATCCGGCCATCGTGGACGCCCTGGTCCGGCCGGTCACCTCCGACGGGGGCCTGACGCCCGCCGAGGAGGAGTTGCTCTCCATGGTGGCCGAAGGTAAGCCGATCAAGGCGATCGCGGTGACCAGGGGGTTGCCGCCGGAAGCCGTCGATGCCGAGGTCGAGGCTGTTTTCGTCAAACTGGCCGAAGGCGTCTCAGCGGGAACCGAGGGGGCGCTGCTGCGGCTACGCCTCCTGCACAAGGCCATTGTGGACCGAGAGGAGCAGGGTGAGAGCCTCTCACGCCTGCTCCCGGGTGGCTTGGCGGAGAAGCTGCGGCGCGACGGACGTCATATCGGAGAGACGGAACGGGTCGTCGTGACCGTGCTCATGAGCGACATCCGCTCCTATTCGAGCATCGCCGAGCACGCCGATCCGAGCCAGCTGGCCGGGCAGCTGAACGTGCACCGGGCCGCCATGAACGACGCGATCCTGGGGGAGAATGGCACCGTGATGCAGTTCGTGGGCGATGCCGTGATGGCGGTCTTCGGAGCGCCCTTTGCCCAGGAGGATCACGCGGATAGGGCCGTGGCGGCGGCTTTGGCCATGCACGAGAAGCAGGGGGCCATCAACCTGCGCTGGCGGGACGAGGGTCTCCCGGCGTTCGGGTTGGGTCTCGGTCTTTCCACCGGCGAGGCTGCCGCGGCCCTTCTGGGGTCCGAGGAGCGGCTCGAATACACCCTCGTGGGGGACACTGTGAACATGTCCCAACGGCTCCAGCAGCTGGCGGAGGCAGGCGAGACGGTGGTGTCCGAGGGAACGGTCGAAGCGTGGAACGCACCCTTGCCGACCGTGGCTCTGCCGCCCCAGCTCGTCAAAGGCCGCGATACTCCAGTAATCGCATACAAACTGGTAGGTGGCGCACAGGGAGCCTGTTCGTCCCCGGAAGGAGCGTGACATGGACGCCTTGGTCGTGGACAAGGTACGCAAGACGTTCGAAGCCGAGAACGCACCGGTGCGTGCACTACGCGGGGCCAGTCTGAGCGTCCCGTCCGGAGACTTCATCGCCCTGATGGGTCCTTCGGGCTGTGGGAAGTCGACGCTCCTGAACCTGATCGCAGGCCTCGATGTTGCCGATGAAGGCACGATCACGGTGGCCGGCGAACTCGTCACGGGTCGGACCGAGGACGAGTTGTCGCAGCTTCGCCGCCGCCACATCGGCATCGTCTTCCAGTTCTTCAACCTCTTGGAAGGGATGACCGTCCTCGAGAACGTGGCGTTACCCGCCGTGATCGCCGGCCGCAAGCGCAAGGCCGCCGAGACGCGTGCCCGTGACCTGCTCGACCTCTTGGGCATCGGGGACAAGGCCGGCACGGTGCCGGGCATGCTCTCCGGAGGTCAACGCCAGCGGCTTGCCATTGCCCGGGCTCTGGCCAACGAGCCGACGCTTCTCCTGGCCGACGAGCCCACGGGCGCCCTGGACTCCGAAGGGGGACAGGAGGTCATTGAGCTCCTGAGCCGCCTGCACTCCGGGGGTCAGACCATCGTGCTCGTCACGCACGACGCCGGGGTAGCTTCGGCGGCCGACCGGATCGTGCGGATGCGCGACGGCAGGATCGCAGCCGACGAGGATGCCGAGCTTCCCATAACCGTTCCAACCTGAGCGGGTATCCGGTGACGATCGGAGGCGATGTCAAGCTGGGAGTGGACGGTCCTCCGGTCCTGGCCGCGCCGGCGCCCCCCACCGTCTCCCTCAGCAGGTTCCGGCTCGTGCAGGCGGTCATCTTCGTCGTCACGATCGTCGGAGTCGTGGTCGGCCTGCGCACCACCGTGCCCGGTGGGCTGGCCCCCGTCGACGGTGTCGCCTTCGGGCTGACCGTCGTCTGGGCGCTTGTAGGTCTTGTGGATACCCATGCACGGGGGCGAATCGAGTCACCGGTCTCCCCGTACCATCTCCTGGCCGGCCTCGATGCGTTGGTGGCCATGGTGGCCCTCACCGCAGGTCGCCGAGCGGCGGCCGTCCACGCGCCGGGCAACGCACGCGACGTGGCGACGGTGGCTGCCGTGCTGGTCACTGCGATCTCGTTCCACTTCCTTCTGGCGTTGCCCGACGGACGTCTTCACGATTCCTTCCGGCGCACCGGCGTGATCGTCGCCTACCTGGCCGCGGTCGGCGTGGGGGTGGCGTTCGCGGTGGCACATCGGCCCTTCACGATCGTCGACGGCTCCATCAGCTGGACGATCGCGGGGTTGCTGGCCATTGCGCCCATGCGAGCCCGTTACATGGGTTCGGTGGGCCACGATCGGGAGCGGATGGAGTGGTTCGGCATCGGGGTGACCCTGGCCGCCACGGTCGCTCTGATCGTCACCGTGTTGCACCTGTTGGTCGGGTGGCCGTCGGCGCTCGGGGCCGTGACGGCTGGGGCGACAGTCCTGGTCCCTCTCAGCCTGCTGGCTGGCGAGAGCCGGAAGCTCGCTCCGCATGCGAGTCGTGCGCTCGTGCAGGTGCTGGCGGTCTTCGGGTTCGTGGTCGTGGTCTCGGCGATCTACCTCATCGTGGTTCTGGGCCTCGGCCACGCCCCGAACACGACGGGCGACAAGGAGGCGTTGGCGCTGTCGATTCTCGCCTCGGGGGTGGCCGCCGTCATCTTCGTGCCGGTGCGGTCGCGCTTCCTCGAGTCCTCCACGCGCTTCGTCTACGGCTCGAGGGAGGCTCCCGACGAGGTGCTTCGCACCTTCGGCAGCCGGATGACCCGGGCCATCCCGATGGACGAGTTGTTGCTGCAGCTCGCGGAGTCGCTGCGTAAGACGATGACCCTGGCCAGCGCGGAGATCTACACCGGGTCCGGAGAGGTCCTGGAACGCACGGCCTCCGTGCCGGATCTTGGCCCCGGGTCCATCGTCGTCTCGCCCCGGGAGCGTCCAGTCGTGACGCGGGCCGGGGTGTCGGGGACAGCCTGGGCCTCCATTTGGCTGCCGAGCTTGCTGGTCGGTCGGGAGAAGGAACAACTTCGGGTGGCGCCTGTCAGTCATGGCGGTGAGCTGCTCGGCCTGATCGTCGTCCAGCACGCCTCGGCGGCGAACGCGTTCTCAGACGACGACGATCGTGTGTTGGCCGACCTGGCCCGGCAGGTGGGGTTGGCGCTCCACAACTCCCAACTCGACACGGCACTGCAGACCACTCTGGACGAGGTGCGAAAGCAGGCGGACGCTCTGCGCGAGTCCAGGGCGCGCATCGTCGCCAGCGGCGACGCCGAGCGTCGCAAGGTCGAGCGCAACCTTCACGACGGGGCGCAGCAGCACCTGGTGGCGCTGGCCGTGAACCTCCGCCTCGCTCGCGACATCATCGTCGACGATCAGGAGGCCGGGCTCGAGATGCTCGAGGAATTGGCCGGCGAGGTGCAGGAGACGATCCAGGAACTCCGCGAGCTGGCCCATGGCATCTACCCACCGTTGCTGGTCGACAGCGGGCTCATGGAAGCACTGCGCGCTGCGGCCAACCGCAACCCGCTTCGGGTCGACATCGCGGCCGAGGGCATCGGGCGTTACCCCACCGAGACCGAGGCGGCGGTCTATTTCTGCTGCCTCGAGGCCCTGCAGAACGCCGCCAAGCATGCGCCTGAGGCACGGGTGAAGGTCCGGCTGTGGGAGGAGTCGGGAGGTCTGCTGTTCACCGTGACCGACGACGGACCGGGATTCGACGTCGAGAAGGCGCAGCGGGGACACGGGTACGTCAACATGGCCGACCGGCTCGGCGCCATCGGCGGCACGGTGCGCTGGGAGTCAGAGGTGGGCAGGGGTTCTGTGGTCAGAGGGTCGGTCCCATTGGTGTAGGCACCCGGGAAGTGCCGGCTAGGTCGACAGGAACTCCCCTGTGTCGCGGTCCTCCCACAGCCGGCGAAGGGTGTCGGCGCCCAGGTGCTCCTTGTTCATGTAGGCGCGGGCCCCGCTGGTGGCCACCTCGGGCGGCAGGTCGCCGGCGTCGTAGGTCGAGCACAGGATGACGACGACCTCCGGGTGCTGGGACACCAGGGCGCGGGTGGCGTCGATGCCGTTCATCTCCGGCATGTTGATGTCCATGAGGACCAGAGCCGGGTTGAGTTCGTCGGCCAGGGAGACCGCTTCGGTCCCGTTGGCGGCCTCGCCCACCAACTCGAACTCGGTCGTGCGCCTGAGCACGGCCTTCATGGCGGCCCGGAATGGAGCTTGGTCGTCCACAATGAGGACCGGGAGGCGCTCACTCACCTTCTCATTGTCGCACGGAGGCGGGGCGCCGACCGTGGTGGTGCCACGCCGAGCCAGGTGGTGCTGTCATCCTCCCCCGGGGTCGCTGAGGTAGACGAGAACGGCCTTCACGCGACGGTTGACGTCGGGCTCCTCGGTCAACCCGAGCTTGGAGAAGATGGAATTGGTGTGCTTCTCCACCGCCCGTTCGGAGACCTGCAGCGAAGACGCGATGGCGGCGTTGCTCTTGCCCTTGGCCATTTCGCCCAGGATCTCCGATTCTCGAGGCGTGAGCCACGAGAGGTCGGACTTCCGGCGTGACGACTTCGCCTCAATCAGCTCGTCGACGATCTGAGGGTCGATCATGGAGCCGCCCTGAGCCACGGCACGGATCGCCTGGGCCAGCTCGTCGGCGCCCGCCACCTGCTCCTTCAGGAGATAGGCCCGTCCGGCCGACCCCGTCTCCAGGAGGGCCAGGGCGTAGGACGGCGTCTTGTACTGGCTGAGGACCACGACCCCGACTTCGGGTTTGTGCTCCCGCAGCCACGAGGCCGCCTGGATCCCCTCGTCGGTCCCGGTGGGAGGCATGCGAATGTCGGTCACGACGACCTGCGGGGATTCCGCCTCAATGAGCTCGAGGAGCTGGGGTAGGTCGGCGGCGCGGCCAACCAGCTCGATTTCGGCCTCCCCATCGATGATGCGCGAGATCCCCTCCCGCAACAGCGCATTGTCCTCCGCCAGTACCACCCTGATGGTCGCCATGCCAAGCGTACGGTAGCGCGTGTTTCTAGGAACCCCAGGTCGGAGGCATCGAAGCCGTGGTACTGGCACCCCGGCCACGGACGGGCTGGCACTCTTGGTGGGGCGTGGCCCTTTGATCAGACTCCAGAACGGTGAGGCAGGTCGTCGCAGGAGAATGGCCACGGTGAGGGGACGGGGCTTCGGCGTAGCCGGGTATCGCGTGCGGGCAACGTTCCGGCGCCGCCGGGCCAGCTACCTCTCCCTGGTGGTGGGGGTCGGCCTCATCGGCGGCTTCGCTTGGGCAGCCTGGCGGCGGCCCGCCGCACGCAGTCGTCCTCCTCCACGTTCCTCGTCTCGACGAACCCGTCGGACCTCAGTGTGGCCGGGTACGGCGGGGGCGGCACCGCTGCTCGAGACAGGAGGGCCTGTCCCGTGTCGCGCCGTTGATGGGTCAGGAGGACGTCGAAGGTCCCATTCGGCTTCGGACGAGCCCGTCGGATTCCTCACCCGTGGCGATGAACGTCACGAGTTCGCGCACCCATCCGGCCAGCAGCGAG
>DATNLP010000417.1:0-12063 GCA_035602795.1 Acidimicrobiales bacterium
GGCCGGTTTGGGCGCCGCAGCGCATGACGCCGGCCCACCTGCTGCCACCCAGGTGCGTGTGGTCGTGGTTGAGTGGTTCCTAGTGGTTCCTGAGTGGTTCCTAAGAACCGGTGGTGGTGAGTGGTTCCCGGTTCCTCCCCCCTATAGGGGGGAACCGGTGGAACCACAACCACAGAGCACGAGAAAACGCGTCGAGTGGTTCCTGGCGCCATCACGAGTCCCTGAAGGGCCTGAGCGAGCGGTGCAGGACCGCGTTGCGTGGTCCTGGGACCGGCTCGACGAAGCCCTCGGCCACGAGCAGCTCAAGTGCGGTCGAGACGACCGAGGCGTTCCCTGTCGTCTGTGTCCGCACCGCCCGACCGCTCAGCGGAGCGCTGGCCGCTTCTAGGGTCCGGCTGACTCGCTCCATGATGTGGGTCGGCCGCAAGGGCTGGTCGAAGTCGATGGCCGGGTCGGGCACGCTGAGCCGAGCGCTCGCTTTGTCGTCGGGCCACGACTCGAGTTCGAAGGTGGCGATGGCCCTCCCGGCGCCCTCGTGCTGGCGCATGTGACCGGGCCGGTCCTTGGACACCGTGACCTTGGACGAACCGAGGCGTCCCCGGCCGAACGGCTTGACCAACGTCATGGCATAGGCGGCACCGCTCAGACCTGAAACCTTGCGCTCCGAGCCGATGGCCCAGCGCCCGCGGTTCGTTTCGTTCTTCACCACGTTGTCGAGCATCACCACCGCCGCACCCATGCCGGCGAACCACAACGGCATGCCGCCGTAGAACTTGGCCACGTCGGTGCCCTTCTCGGGGTCGAGCCCGAGTGCACTCATCACTTCGGTGACGCCGTCGAGGATCACCAGGCTGGGCTCACCGCGTTCGGCGCAGCGGGCACAGATCAGCTCCTGGCCCAGCTCGCTCAGCGCCGGCGGTGACTCGTAGTAGCTGAACCGGGCCAGGACGTCGTCGTCTCGGGTGCCGAGAGTGACCAAACGCTCGACGGCCAGCTCGACGGTGTCCTCGTAGTCGAGGTACAGGACGTGGTGTCCGAGCGCCAACTCCTGGCACGCCGCCAGCAGCGCCAGCCACGTCTTGCCCGTTTCGGTTTCGCCCATGATGACGTGGGTCCGGCCGGGGTAGAGCAGCTTGACGCCGTCAGAGCGGGCGAGCACCGATGGCGGCAACGTGACGCGCTCACCGCGCAGGACCGGCGCCAGGTCGACGGCGTCCCAGGCGAGCGGGAACTCGGGCAGCTCGTCGACCGCCACCATGGACCGGATTCGCGCCATACGGTCGTGGTCGTCGTCGTTCATGCCGGCACGCCTCTCGGTTGGGTCATCCCCTTGCGGAGTCCGCTGGCGATGGTGGGCTCTATCTCGGCGTCGTCGAGCCCGGCGCGCTGGGCCACCAGCACCAGGGTGTTGATGACCTCGTCGAGGTCGAGCGCCCCGCCGGCGACGAGCTGGCCGAGATTGAAGGCGGCGACGTTGAGTGCATGGTTGCGCGTGCCCACCGCCGCCACGGCGAGCCGGCCGACTTCACCTTCGAGCGCGCGCTGGGCGTAGCGATTGACCGCACCGACACCGCTTTGCATCGACGGGGCTGGCACCTTGCGCTCGACGAGCACGGCGTGCAGCCACTGCGGCACCTCGGCCAGCTCCACCTCTTTGGGTGTGAGCGCCCACTCGTAGCGCCGGCCGTCGCTGCGGACGCTCGGCGGGACCACGACGTAGCCGCCCGCGCCGCGCCAGTCCAGTGACGGCAAGAAGCTGGCCCGGTTGCCGAGCCCGGTGGGCAAGTAGAAGAAGTGCATACCACCGCTCGGCGTGCTCGACGCGGGCGCGCTGGCCAGGCAGCCGAACTCCGCCACGGTGTAGGCCAACGTGCACCAGCCCTCGTCGCCGTCCACGTCGAGTACGTCGAACTTGTTGCCCGTGGCCACGCCGATGTTGGCGCGCGGCTCGACTGTCCACCACGTCGCGACCACGTCGAGCTCGCAGCTGGCGTCCTTGAACCCGTGCGGCACCAGCCGGCCGGCTGGCGTCTTCTCACCGGGCGTGAGTGGGAAGACGAGCCAACCCTGCCGCGCGTAGCGCAACGCGGCCTTGCACAGCTCAGAAGACGTCGTCGACCTCGTCGCTGAAGGCTTCGTCGAGCATCTGCTCGACCTCGGCCGGTGGGAGCGAGGGCGCCGGCAACGGGCGCTCGGTGGCGACGATGGTCACCTCGTAATTCTTGAATTCGCTCTTGTGCTCGGGGCTGAAGCCGTCCTCCACGCGCCGGACACCGATGGCGTCACCGACGCGCACCTTGGCCAACCGGGCCGACAGCACGGCGCCGACGGCGCGGAAGGAGAACTCCTCCTCGCCGCGCGTGATGACCGAGACGATGCGAAACGGGCCGTAGACGCCGTTGACCACCTCGACCTCGGTCACGAAGCCGGCCAGATGGTCGCCCACCGACTCGAAGTGGAACTCGGGCGGCTTGCCCGTCGCCGCCCGGTGCTCGACGAAGGCCAGCGGGTCGTTCACCGGCAAGCGCTCGGGTGTACCTTGTGGTTGGGTACTCATTGGTCTGATTACCTCCTTTGGGGACAGGCCCGAGACGTTCAGGCGTCTCGGGCTTTGTCTTTGCCGGCCGGGCTCTCCGGTCGGACACCTTGCTCAGGCACCCTCCCGGAACGGGACGACGTTGTCGTCGGTGTCGGTGGTGTCGGTGGTGCTGAGCCCGAGCACGGCCAGCACTCGCGCCGTGGGCCAGACCATGCGCCGCGTGCCGACGCGCACCGGCTCGACCGGGCACCGGCCCTCTCGGACCATCACGTACCAATGGGCGAGCGAGCACCCGAAGGCCTCGGCCGTCGTCTTGGCGTCGAGCACCGTAGGAAGATCGGCGACGTCGGAGAGGTTCACGACGCCACCGGCTGGGACGCGGCATCGAGGCCGGCCAGCAACTTGGCGTAGCGCAGTGCCGGGCGGCCGCTCGGGGTCCGGCGCCCGTTCTCCCAGTGGGCGACGGCCGCCTGGGTCACCTTGCAGAGGTCGGCGACTTCCTGCTGAGTCAGTGGAGCTGACTCACGGAGCTGACGGGCGTACCCGCTGAGCGCCCACCTCCGAGCCTGGGCGGTTAGGAGCATTTCAGCAAGAGTCATAACGGGAACGGTACGCCCCCACGACCAGGGATGGAAGGGCAAAAACTGTGTCATTTGGGTGCAGACTGACACACTGGCCCAACGGTGACATAACAGAAGCGCTACACTGACTCCATGGACGAGCACCGCCTCCGCATCCAGGGCCTGACGAGGACCGACCGAGCGAGCGCGCCGGGCGGCCTGGTGCCCTACGGCCGAGAAGGCCTGCTCGTCCTGCCCGCCTACGGCGTCGAGGTCGATGACCCGCGCAGCCCGTACCTCTATGAGATCGAGGTGGTCGTCATCGACGGCCAGGCGCGCTGTGACGAGCTGCGCGTGCTTCGGCGCCCCGCCGGCCCGCCCGTGACGTCGGAGTCCTTGCGCCGAGTCCCACTGGCCACCTACTTGATGCTGTCGGCGTCTCTGTTCACCTACCACGCGCAACTCGACGAGAACGGCGACGTCGTGTTCATGCAGTCGACCGGCAGCGGCGACGAGGCAGCACTGGTCCGTGCCGCACGACCTCAGACCAAGGCGACCGACACCCACCTGCGCGAGGTGGCGCGCATCTACATGGAGAGCGGGAAGAAGCCGACGTTGGCCGTGCAGCGGGCCTACGGCGTCAGCCGGGCCACCGCGGCGCGCTGGGTGCGGGCCGCACGCGACAAGAAGTTCATTACCGACACCAACAAGAAGGAGAGCACCCGATGAGAGGCACCATCCGCCAACGCGGCGAGGCCTGGACGTGGCAGCACGAGTACACGTCCAACGCCAAGCGCCGGTACAAGACCGGGACCGAGACGACCAAGCGCGCCGCGCAGAAGGCCCTCAACGCCAGCCTGGCAGCGCACGATACGGGTGCGCACCAGGTCGACCCGACGAAGATGACTATGGCCGAATACCTGCGCGGATGGCTGGACGTCAAGAAGCTCAAGGTGCGCCCGAACACCTGGCGCGGCTACGCCGACCACGTCGACCACCTCATCGCCATCATCGGCGACACGAAGCTCTCAGAGCTGGCGGCGCCCGAGATTGCCCGCTGCATCAGTCAGCTCCGCGAACAAGGACGTTGTGACGGTACGGGCGGCTTGAGCGGCACCACGGCCCAGCACGTCCTGCGAACGTTGAACACCGCGTTACGCGCCGCGGTCAAGAGTCACAAGATCGTGCGCAACCCGCTCGACGACCTCGACGACAACGCCAAGCCCAGGCGCGAGCGAGTGGAGCTGGTGGTGTGGACCGCCGACGAGCTGGGTCGCTTCCTCACCTCGACCCGCCACGACCGCCTGCACCCGCTGTGGGTCACCGCGGCCACCACGGCGCTGCGCCGCGGCGAGCTGGCCGGGCTCAAGTGGGCCGACCTCGACCTCGACGGCCGCGCTGCTGCTCTCTCGGTGCGGCGCAGCCGCACCCAGGTCCGCTACGAGGTGCACGAGGACGCCCCGAAGAACGCCAAGGCACGGGTGGTCGCCCTCGACGCTGCCACCGTCGAGGTGCTCAAGGCGTGGCACCAGCGCCAGCGCGAGGAGCGCATGGCGTTCGGCCCTGGGCGGGTCGACTCGGGCTACGTGTTCACGCGCGAGGACGGCACCCCCTTGCACCCCGCGGCCATCACCAACGGCTTCGACCGGGCGGTGCGCCGCTCAGGCCTGCCGCAGCTGCACCTTCACGGCTTGCGCCACTCGTGGGCCACCATCAGCCTGGCGGCTGGGACCAACGTCAAGGTGGTGCAGGAGCGCTTGGGCCACCACAGCCCGGCGTTCACCCTGAGCGTCTACGCCCACGTCCTGCCGGGCATGCAGGCCGAGGCAGCCGAGGCCTTCGCCGGCCTGGTGCTCGGAGGCCAGCAGTCAGCGCGGCCTGTGACGCTCTAACTCGCCAAGGATCTCCCACTCAACCGAGGGCCGGAGCCGGCGTTGGTAGAGCGCCGAGGAACATGTCCACCACGAGAAGGACGTCCGAGGCCCGCAGCGGTTCGCCTGCCTCAATTGTCTCCACCGAGATGACGCCCCCGACCGCGTTCACGACCGGGTTGTCACCGAGTGCTTCCCTGACCATGCCAAGCGCCGCGTCGAGCACGGGGACCGCGACCCCGCGCACCTCCTGCTCGGGGTCGCGCTTCACAATCTCACGCAGACTCTTCTGCAGGTTCGACAGCATCTTGCGAGCTTTCCGGATGTCGCCTTCGGTCACGTCAGAACCTCCCGCCGAACCTGGTTCGGCAAACGCGCTGTCAATCCGCTGTCAATCGGCTCAGTCGAACTTGACCACGCCGCGGATGATGGTGCCCGCGGCCTGGTCGTCGTAGCCCTGTTGGACCTGGTCAAGGCTGTATTCTTGCGTAATCAACTCGTCGATCTTGAGCTGGCCCTTCTCGTAGAGGTTGAGGAGGTTCGGCACCTGCACCCGGGGGCTCTGTGACCCGAAGACGGTGCCGAGCACGGCCTGGTTGAACATGGCCAGGTTGAACAGGTTGAGCTTGACGTCCATCTGGTCGAACGGCGCGATGGCCGTCACCACGATCCGGGCGTCCTTCGAGCCGCAGGCGCAGGCGGCCGCGATGAGCTCGCCCTTGAGCACGCCGGGCGTCAGGATGACCACGTCGGCGTTGCGGCCCATGGTGAGCTCCGGGAGCATCATCTGCGCGTCGGCGAGCGAGGCCGCCGTGTGCGTGGCGCCGATCTCCTTGGCCTTCTCGAGCTTGAAGGGAACGGGGTCGACCGCAACAATGTTGCGCGCCCCCGCGATGCGGGCGCCCTGGATGGCCCCTGAGCCCACGCCGCCGCAGCCGGCGACCACCACCGTCTCACCCGGCTTCACCTTGCCCCGGTCGACCGCCGAGCCGAACCCGGTGGCGATGCCGCAACTGATGAGGGCCGCCGCCTTCATGTTGTCCCATGCGTTGATGCGCACGAGCGAGTTCTCGTGGACGACCATTTCGTCGGCGAAGGTCCCCAGCTGCGCCATACGGTTCAGGTTCTCGCCCCCCAGGTGGTAGCGGTACGTGCCGTCGCTGATCATGCCGCCCGCCAGCGTCATCATGCCGAGGTCGCAGAGGTTCTGGCGGCCGGACGCACACCAGTGGCAGGTCCCACAGGACGGAATGAAGGAAACGGCGACGTGGTCGCCCTGCGCCACCTGGGTCACGTTGGTCCCGACCTCGGTCACGATGCCCGAGCCCTCGTGCCCGCCGACCACCGGGAACATGGACTTCACGCCCATCAGCTCGAGCACCTCGGGCGTCTGGCTGATGTCGCCGGTGCGCAGGTGCTCGTCGGAGTGGCACATGCCCGACCACACCATCTTCACCCGCACCTCGCGGTTGCCGGGCGGGTCGATTTCGATCTCCTCGGTCTTCCAGGGCTCGTTCAGCCCGGTGCACACCGCCGCACGCGTCGTCGCCATCGTCAATCCCTCCCTGAGGTTCGCGTCAATTCGACGCACCCTCAGTATCGTCGCCCGTCCGGCCGCGGACAACCGGGCTGGCGGTAGTGTGCCCGCGTGCCCGTCTCCGCCGTGTTCACCGACGTGGCCTCCCGGGTGCGCAACTGGGGGCGGTGGGGGCCCGACGACGAAATCGGCACCCTCAACTTCATCGACGACGCGGCGCGACGGCGCGGCGCGGCGTCGGTGGTGTCCGGCCGGGCCTTCGCCCTCGGGCTGCCCCTATCGGAGGCGGAGGGGATCCAAGCCGGGTTCATCGAGGGCAGGGTCAATCCGACCCGGACCATGGTCCGGGTCAACCTCCCGGTCAACGCCGACCAACCCGACTGGGTCTGCTTCAGCGAGGACGTCCTCACCCTGGCCACCCAGTGCGCCACCCACTGGGACGCGCTGGCTCACAGCAGCTACGGCGGAGTGATCTACAACGGCTATCCGGCGTCGACCGTGTCTGACGACGGTGCGGCACGGTGTGGCATCCACCGGCTGATCACGGTGGTCAGCCGGGGCGTCCTGCTCGATGTCGCCCGCGCCCTCGGGCACGAGGTGCTCCCGCCGGGCCATCCCATCAGTCCCGACGACCTCGACGCCGCGTGCGCGCTGGCGCAGGTCGCCCTCGAGCCGGGTGACATCGTGCTGGTCCGCACCGGCCAAATGGTGCATCTCGCTGCCGGGCGGCGCGACCTGATCGCCTACACCTTCCCGTCACCCGGCCTCACCATGGAGACGGCGGGGTGGTTCCACGCACATGACGTGGCCGCCGTGGCCACGGACACGCTGCCCTTCGAGGTCATCCCGTGCCAGTACGAGGACACCTACCTGCCGGTGCACCTCCTGCACCTGGTCGAGATGGGGATGACCCAGGGCCAGAACTGGGTGCTCGACGCGCTGGCCGACGACTGCGCGGCGGACGGTCGCTACACCTTCCTGCTCGACGCCACGCCGCTGCCGTTGACCGCCGGCCTGGGCTCGCCCCTCAACCCGGTCGCGCTCAAGTAGCGCGGCTGCGGCGCGGTGCCGTGGCCCCGCCCAGGACCGGGCCGGTGCGCGGGCGTGTCGCTTCGCGCGACGGCAGTTCGACGGGCGGCGGCGGGCGGCCCGTGACCGCCCAATGCAGCAACCGGGCCTGGCTGTCGACGAGATGGCCGGTCCGGATGCCCCAGAACTCGAATCCGTAGCGGTGCGCGGACACGCTGGCGAACATGGCGACGAGCGTCCCCGCCACCGCCATGGGATCGGCGCCGGCCGGCGAGGAGGTCACCGGCCCCGGCGTCCCCCGGGTCGACGGGGAGGCGGAGGCGATCACCTGCGCCAGCGCGACGGTCACCGCGTTGAGCGCCCGCACCCGGATACCGCGCAGCTGCGCGTCGCCCTCCTCGGTGGCCAGGTCGACGACGCGGAACACGGCGCGGTTGTCCTCCCAGTAGGCGAGGAACCCCTCGGTGACGGCAAGGGCGGTGTCCCAGCTGGCGTCCTCCGACCAGTCGCCGCCGACCAGCTCGGCCAACCGGGTCGCCTGGTCCACCATGCCCTCGGCCAACACGCGGATGGCCTGCTCGACGTTGCCGAAGTACTGGTAGAAGGTCGCCGGCGATGTCCGGGCCTGTCGAGCGATGTCGGTGACCTTGACCGAGCGCCACGACGTGGTGGTGAGGAGCTCCACCGTGGCGTCGAGCAGACGTTGGCGAGTCTGGCGACCCCGCTCGCCGGGGACTCGCCCGTCGGTGGTGGCCACCTGCTCGCCGTACTCGCCCAGGGCGACGATGGCGGCTTCCGACCCGCGGCGATCTCCGGCCATGACGGCCCAGCGTAGTGGGCCCGTTCCCGAAGACCCAGGTGACGGGCCGGATACGATGTCGGGATGGAGCAGACGGTGGCCCGCCCGCTCACTCGCGCGCAACAAGCCCGGCGCCAGCGCGTGATCGATGCAGCAATGGCGTTGGGGCTCGAAGGCGGCTACGAGGCGGTGCAGATGCGGGACGTCGCGGCGCGCGCTGACGTCGCCATGGGAACGGTGTACCGCTACTTCTCGAGCAAGGACCACCTCCTGGCGGCAACGCTCGTGCACTGGGTCGAGCTGCTCGACACCCGGATCGCCCAGCACCCCCCGCGCGGCGTGCACCCGGCCGACCGCGTGCTCAACGTCCTCGACCGGGCCCTACGCGCCATGGGACGCCAGCCCAAGCTCGTCGCCGCCGTCTTCACCTCGCTGTCGTCGCCCGACCCCGCCGCCGTCGGCTGCCAGCAGCAGATCACCCTGCTGATGGAGGGGATCATTTCGCGGGCCATGGGCGAGCCCGACATCCCCGACATGGCGGACCGGGCCCGCATGATCGGCCACGTCTGGTACTCGGCCCTGGTGGGGTGGATCAACGGGTGGTCCACCATGGCGCGGGTCTACGACGAGCTCGCCGTGTCAGTGCGGTTGCTGCTCCCCGACGAGCTGGTGGAGCGGCGACCGGCGTGGTGAGGGGCCGCGTCACGCCCGTTCCGGCGCGACCTCGGGAACGGAGGACGCCCGCGCTAACGTCGTCTCGATGACCGCCGGCGCCTCCCCCCGCGGGCTTCCCATCGAGTTCACAGGGCTGAGCAAACACTTCGGGCCGGTGCTGGCGGTCGACAACCTCAGCTTCACCGTCGAGCCCGGGCGCGTCACCGGGTTCCTCGGCCCCAACGGATCGGGGAAGACGACGACGCTGCGCATGCTGCTCGGACTCGTCCATCCCTCGGCCGGCACCGCCACCATCGCCGGACGGAACTACCAGGACCTCGAGAATCCATCCTCCACCGTCGGTGCGGTGCTCGAGGCGACGAGCTTTCACCCGGCCCGCCGCGCCCGCACGCATCTCCGGATGGCGGCCCGCGCCGGCGGCCACCCCGACAAACGCGCCGACGAGGTGCTCGACCTCGTCGGCCTGAAGGGTGACGCCAAGCGCAAGGTGGGCGGGTTCTCCATGGGGATGCGGCAGCGGCTCGAGCTGGCGACCGCGCTGCTCGGCGACCCCGACGTCCTCATCCTCGACGAACCGTCGAACGGCCTCGACCCCCAAGGCATCGTGTGGCTACGCGACTTCATGCGCTATCTGGCCGGCGAGGGGCGCACCGTGCTGGTCTCCTCGCATCTACTGGCCGAAATGGCCCAGACCATCGACGACGCCGTCATCGTCTCCTTCGGCCAGCTGAAGGCCCAGGGGACGCTCGAAGAGATCACCAAGGGCCTGACGGGGATCGTCATGCGGGCCCGGACACCGGAGGCGGATCGGCTCGGCGACGTGCTGACGAAGGCAGGCATCGCCTTCCGCCGCCTGACCAACGAGGAGGTGGCGATGGACGGCGTCACCCCCGAACAGATCGGTCCGCTGCTCGCCTCCAACCAGATCGTGCTCTACGAGTTGACGCGGGACGGGGGCGACCTCGAATCGGTCTTCCTCTCGCTGACCTCGGGGCTCGGCTTCGCCGACGTGAACACCCTGTCGTCGTGATCGACGCGCTCCGAGCCGAGCTGCTCAAGATCCGTTCGACGCCGGGGGCGTGGGTCATCTTCGGCCTGGGCTTCCCCCTGGCCGTCCTGGGTCTTCTGTTCGTGTTCGCCGCCTCGGGCGGCTTTCCCGGGCACACCTTCTACTTCGCCGACAGCACACGCCTGCAACGAGAGCTGCTCGGCGCGGGCTACTTCGCCATAGAGGTGTTGGCCCCCATTCTGGGTGTGCTGTGCATCACGAGCGAGTACCGGCACAAGACCCTGACCACCTCGCTCGTGCTGGTGCCGGTGCGCCCACGCGTCCTGGGCGCCAAGGTCGTCGTCACCGCGTTCTGGTCGATCCTCATTGCCGCGCTGACCCTGGTCGCCGTCGGCGCCGTGGGACTGCCGTGGAACAACGCCCTGGGCGGAGCCGCCACCCAGGTGACGGACCAGGCAGGTGCGGTCCTCCCGGGTCTGCTCGCCTCTGCGGTCCTGCTCGGGCTCTTCGGGCTCGGCTTCGGCACGCTGGTCAAGAACCAGATCGCCGGCATTTTGATCACCATCGGGGGGACGCTCATCCTCGAGCCGCTGCTCATCGGCCTGGCCCACGCCATCTTCCACTACAACCTCAACTGGCTCCCCAACCGTGCCGGCGCTGCCCTGGCCGGTGACGTGGCGCGCGGTATCGGCGGTGGGGGCGGGGGAGGTGGTGCGTTCCGCCTGCTCACCTGGTGGCAGGGCGGCCTCGTCATGCTGCTCTGGGGCCTGGTCCCGCTGACGATCGGTTACTTCACGACCTTCCGCCGGGACGTCACCTAGTTGTAGCTAACCCCGCAGGACGACACCGGGCCGCCGGGCCAACCCGTCGGGCGCCGGCGCCCCGTCGACGCGGATGGGCACCCCGTTGACGAGCATGTGCGTCATCCCCTCCGGCGCGTCGGCAATGAGGCGCTCGCCGTCGGCCGGGAAGTCGCGGATGCGGCGCAGCGGTCCGGGCGCCACCGTCTCGGGGTCGAAGACGCACAGGTCGGCCGCCTTGCCCACGGCCACGGTCCCGCGGTTCTCCAGCCCGTAGACGCCGGCCGGCTCCCCGGTCAGCTTGTGGATGGCCCGCTCGAGCGGCATGACCCCCTTCTCGCGCACCCAGTTGCCCAGCAGGTCGGTCGAGAAGCAGGCGTCGCAGAGCTGGGAGACGTGCGCCCCCGAGTCGGCCAGCCCGAGCAGCACGTTGTCGCGCGGCAGGAGCCAGGCGATGGCGTCGGGATCGTCGTTGGCCAACACCGACCAGAAGCGCGACTCGAGGTCGTCGTCCAGCGAGACGTCGAGCATGACGTCGAGCGGTGTGCAGCCCCGCTCCTCCGCCAACACCTGCACCGGGCGGTCGGCCAGGTCGGGGTGGGAGCGCGACTCGGCCACGGAGATGGCGCCCCAGTTCAGCGGGAAGCCGCCGGCCCGCCCGCTCACCTCCTCCCAGGTCGAGGCCCGCCACGCCGGGTCGCGGTAGGCGGCCTTGCGCTCGTCCTTCGACTTGCCCATGAGAGCGGCGAAGGAGGGACGCATATTGAGGGTGAAGGGCTCGGAGAGGTTCATCTGGAAGACCAGCGGGCGGCACGAGACCTGGGGCCACACTTCGACGCCCTCCGCCCAGGCGGCGTCGTGCTCGGCCACCACCTTCTCGTGGTACGGGTACCCCTTGACGGTCAGCAGCGCCGTCCAGGTGAAGGGGCGACCGACCTCGCGCTGGAGGCGGAAGACCTCCTCGTTGGGGAACACACCGCCCGGCAGCAGGGCCACCACGCCGCGCCCGCTCTGCTTGACCGGCTCCAGCAAGGCCCGCAGCTCGGTCAGGTCGGCCACCCGCGAGGGCACCGGGCGGCCGCTGTCGCCGTTGTGGGTGGGCGACGCGCTCGAGGCGAAGCCGGCGGCGCCGCCGGCCATGGCGTCGGCCACCACCTCCTGCATGCGCGCCAGCTCGTCCTCGGTCGCGGCGCGCTCGTAGGCCCCCTCGCCCATGACGTAGAGGCGCACCGCCGTGTGGCCGA
>DATNLP010000474.1:0-12246 GCA_035602795.1 Acidimicrobiales bacterium
TCGGCCACGAACAGACTGACGAGGGCGTCGAGATCTCGAGCGTCGAGTGCGATCGCATAGCGGCTTGCCAGTTGCCGAATCTCTTCATGGGCTACGAGCCAGCCGATCGGGTCGGAGCCTGACCCTGTCACGCCACATACCCCAGGTCGCAGGCGAGTTTGCCCAGCTGCAGGTACGATCCGTTGTCGTAGCGATGCTGGCCGATGGTGGCCAACCACGCCACCACCCGGCCGATGATCTCAGGTGAGGCACCCTTCTCGGCCACGAAGGCCAGCTCATCGGAGGCCAGCACTCTCTCGGTGCTCACAAATCCCGGATTCAGGTTGAAGGCTCGGACTCCGGCGTCACCGCATTCGAGTGCGAGCATGTCAGCGATCCGGTGGAAGCCCGCCTTCGTCACTGCATAGGACAGGGCCCAACCACCCTCACCCACCGGATGCGGCGGGGTGAGTTGCCCGGCCGCACTGCTGATATCGAACACGAGACCTCGGCCTCGGGCGACCATGTGAGCGACCACGTGCTGGGTGAGCAAGAGCGGGGCGGTGACGTTGCCGAGCACCCGGCGTGCCAGCTCGTCGGGTTCGGTGTCGAGATACCGCATATGGCCCCCGGGGCCGACATAGATGGCGTTGTTGACCAGGACGTCGAGATGACCCAGGCGCGCGATGGCGGTGTCGACCGCCGGGGCCAGCGCGTCAAGGTCGAGCAGGTCGAGCCGGATGGGTACGGCGCGCCGGCCGAGCGCCGCAATGGTCGAGGCCGTCGAATCCAAGCTGCCCGGCAGCGCCGCGCCGGTGACGGGATCCGACGCCGTGGGATCGCCCTCGTGCACCGTGCGGGCGGTGATGGCCAGGTCGAACCCCGCTGTGGCGAGTCCAAGGGCGATGGCCCGTCCGATACCCCGGCTCGCGCCGGTCACCAACGCGGTGGGTGCGGCCGGGGTGCTCACATCGCTCACGGATGATCCGGGAGCACAGGGGCCCACGGTGCGCCGTTGATGTGACTCCCACCGTCCACGAACAGCGTGTTTCCCGTGACGTAGCGGGCGTCGTCGCTGGCCAGGAAGACCGCAACGGGCGCGATGTCGGTCTCGGGATCGCCCAGCCGGCCCATGGGGTTGGCGTCGTCGGCCATCGCCTCGAGCTCAGGGTTCGCCGCGAACACCGCTCGGGAGGCTGCCGTCTTGGCGCCCGGGCAGATGGCATTGGCTACGACCCCGTAGGGCGCCCACTCCCGGGCGGCGGTGCGCGTGAGGGTGCGCAGGGCCTCCTTGGCGCAGTTGTACTCGGTCGTGCCGATGTGGGCGTTGACCCCGTTGAGCGAGCAGAGGTTGATGATGTTGCCCCGACCTTGAGCTCGCATCGCCGGCAGCGAGGCCTGCATCGCCCAGAGCGGGCCGTAGAGGCCGGTTCGCAGGCCATGGTCCATCTGCTCGTTCGTCTTGTACTCCACTCGGCACAAACTGCCGCCGCCCCATGCATTGTTCACGAGGATGTCCACGGTCCCCCAGCGATCGATGGCGGCGGCGACCATGGCGCGAACGTTCGACTCGTCGGCCACATCGGTGGTGACCGCGTGGGCCTCCGTGCCGAACTCCGCCGTGAGCTCGTCCGCCACCATGACGCCGGCATCCTCGATCAGCTCGGCGACCAGGACCCGGGCTCCTTCGCGGGAGAAGGCCCGGGCGATGGCCCGACCGATCCCGTCGCCGGCTCCGGTGACGATCGCCACCCGATCCTGCAGTCGACCCATCCTCGACCTCCTCAGACTGGAATGTGATCCGGTGCCTCCACTGTGGCCCACGGGACCCAGTACTGCATGTTGACCGCGACCCGTCCTCTCGGATGACGCACGGGGCCGTCAACTCGGTCCCAGTCTCCAGCCAAGAGGTCCTCGAGCTCAGCGGTGTCGCCTCGCCTCGATTCCGGCCACGTCGCGTTGCATCCGCCTGGTCCCAGCGGCCCAAATCCGCACGCTCGGAACCGACTGAAACTGTTCAACCCCTGGGCCGTATCCCGCCGCTACGCTCCTCGTGAGCCGACCCTGGGTTGCCGCTGCCCGTTGGCTCCACCAACACTGGGTACGAGACATGGGAGAGCGTCTATGGCGACCGCCTCACAGACCCCGGTGGCCGTCGCCGGGCCACCGGTGGCGCAGCCGGTGCTCACTGCCCTCACGGCCAGCGCCGTCATCCTGGTCCTGACCATCGACGACGGTGGCGAGTCGGTGGTCCACGATCTGCTCGCCGACCTGTCGGGACTGGCGCGGACGGTCGGTTTCCGATCCCCCGACGGTGGGCTCGCCGTGGTGGCGGGGGTGGGATCGGGCGCATGGGATCGCCTTTTCACCGGGCCACGGCCGGCCGAACTCCACGCGTTCAAGGCTCTTGACGGCACTCCGCACCGGGCCGTGGCTACCCCGGGTGATCTTTTGTTCCACGTTCGGGCTGCAACGATGGATCTCTGCTGGGAGCTGGCGTCCCTGGTCGTCGGCCGGCTGGCCGGAGCCGCCACGGTGGTCGACGAGGTCCACGGGTTCAGATACTTCGACGAGCGGGATCTCCTCGGTTTTGTCGACGGGACCGAGAACCCGATCGGGCCGGCCGCCGAGGCGGCGGTGACCATCGGGGCCGAGGATCCGCTCTTCGCCGGAGGGAGCTACGTCATCGTCCAGCGGTACCTCCACGACATGGCCGCCTGGGATGCGCTGACCGTCGAGGATCAGGAGCAGGTGATCGGGCGAGCCAAGCTCTCCAACGTCGAGATGGACGACGACGTCAAACCTTCTAACTCTCATGTGGCGTTGAACACCATCATTGAGGCCGATGGCACGCAGCGCCAGATCCTGCGGGAGAACATGCCCTTCGGATCGTTGGGCGCCGGGGAGTTCGGCACATACTTCATCGGGTACGCCTCGACCCCCTCCGTCACCGAGCTGATGCTTCAGCGCATGTTCCTCGGTGACCCGCCCGGCAACTACGACCGGATCCTCGATTTTTCCACCGCCGTAACGGGCTCCCTGTTCGTTGTGCCCACAGCGGACTTCCTCGACGACCCTCCCCCGTTGCCGGGCCAGGCCGGCGCAGCGACCACAAGCGGGGGAGCGGAGCCGGCTGAACGGGAAGAGTCGGTCCCCAGCGGCACGCCCCCCGTGAAAGGCGACGGGTCACTCGGGATCGGTGGGCTCAAGGGCACGTCGACGTAGCGCCGGAGGGGGGGCCTGGCGGAGGGACTGACACGACGATCGCCGGCCGTATTCGGCGATTGCACGACGATAAACGGCGACGTACTCATCGACCATGCGGTCGCTGCTGAACTGTTCAACCGCCACTTCTCGAATTCTCCGCCGGTCGAATTGGGCGACGCGCATGATGGCAGCAGCCGCCGAGGCCACGTCCGGCACCAAAGAACCTGTCGTGCCTTCGACGACGATCTCTGGCATCGAACCTCGGTCGAAGGCAATCACCGGTGTGCCACACGCCATGGCCTCCACGACCGAGAGCCCGAATGGCTCGTCAAAGTCGATCAAATGAAGAAGGGCGACGGCGCCGCCCAGGAAGGACGAGCGATCTCCGGCGAGGACGGGACCGACGTACTGCACACGCTCGCCGTCCAGGCGTGGCCTGATCTCCTGCTCGAAGTAGGCCTCATCCTGAATGATTCCGGCGATCCGAAGTGGGATCCGCGCCTCCAAAGCGGCGTCGATCGCCGCGACGACTCCTTTGTCCGGGTGAATGCGACCGAAGAATGCCAAGTAGGAGTCCGGCGCCGAGCTAAAAGTGAAATTCTCTGTGTCGATCCCGTGATGGATGGTGGCCACATAGTCCAGAGCGGGATGCCGATCGGCGTCACTTATCGCGACGTAAAAGGAGCTGGCATTGTATTTGACGTAGACCGGCACGATCTCCGGCGAAGAGAAGCCATGTATCGTCGTGACGACGGGAGTCGAGATCAACCCGGAGTAAGTAAGCGGCAGGAAGTCGAAGCTGTTGTGGATGATGTCGAACTCCGATGCCCGCTCGAATACCTCCGATATATGCAGACACTCCGCTACTTTGGGATCGGTGCTCGGATCTTCAGACCAAGCTCGTGGGATCACACTGCTCAAAACGGCAGACGTCTCCGAGTCACTTGTGGCGAAGAGCGTTACCTCGTGCCCCCTAGATACGAGCCCTTCGGTTAATAACGACGCAAAGAGTTCCCACGGTCCGTAGTGGCGCGGTGGCACACGCCACGAAATCGGTGCGAGTACCGCGATGCGCAGTTTGTTTTCAACGCCCAAGCCCCAGGCGGTCATCCTTCTTCTTTCGGTCTTCCCGCTTCTCCTTTTTCACTTCCCTCTTCTCTTTGAGAGACCTGCCGGGTTTCTTTCCAGAAGGCTTCTGAGGAGATCTGTCAGGCACGATGCTCTCCAATCATTCGTGGTTTCTTTGAGTCAATCAGGAATTGGCCTCAGGGCGGTGAGAAGCTCGTCCAGGGACACGATCGCAACGCCGATGGCAGAGTCGCCGATTCCGTAGGGAATGGCCAGGGTGCCCGCATGGAGGAGGGCGCCGCAGGAGTAGACGACATTTGGTACATAGCCATCCTGCTCATCGGCGGATGGGCTGAGCAGTGGCTCTCGAAGCTGGCCAATGACGTGAGTGGGATCCTCGCGCTGGAGCAAGAGGGCCCCAATGCTGTAGGTGCGCATGGGGCCGACCCCGTGCGTGAGCACCAACCAGCCCTCTTCGGTCTCGATGGGCGACCCGCAGTTGCCGAGTTGAACGACTTCCCATGATCTGGTTGGCGCCTGACATGCGAGCCCTTCTTCCCAGCGACGCGGTGTCTTCGAGTAGGCGATGGTATTGGACTCTCGATCGCTTCGAGAGAGAGCGACGAAACGGCCGTCGATGCGGCGAGGGAAAAGAGCCAGGCCCTTGTTGGCCGCGGAGGCTCCCACCATCGGAGAGGAGGTGAAACTCAAGAAGTCCTTTGTTTCGAGGAGCTGTTGGCCGATATCGGTGCCGTTGTAGGCCGTGTAGGAGGCGAAGTAGGTGGCGTCGCCATCGTCGTCGACGAATCGCACGAACCGAGCGTCTTCCATGCCCTTGGACTCGGCACTCATGGCCGGCAAAAGCACCTGCTCGCTCAGCGGTCCGCCATTTTCGAATCGGACGCTGTAGCTCCGTTCGGCGATCTTGCGCATGAGGCCAACGGTCCTCTTTGCCTGTCTCCGAGTGGCGACGTGGTCTTCCAGGATGCGGAGCCGTCCCTCCATCTCCGCCTTGGTGAACCTCGTTCCGAGGTGACCCAGCACATAGTCGGCGTCATCCCCTCCTCCCCGCAGCCGTCGGAGCTCTCCTTTGAACACTTCAGCCTCGAGGATCGACATGTCCCGACGCCCAACGGAGGCAAAGGTAGGGGCGGGGTCGAAGTCAACGTCGCCCGAACCAGAGATCGTCCCCGTGCGGAAGCCGATTGAGGAGCAATGGCCCTCGCCAATGGCCCGGACACTCATGACGAACCGCAAACCGCCGGGGCTGACTCCCGTCTGATCGGGGTGCGTCACCATGCTCGGATTACAAAGCGCGGCACCCTCAATTGCGTACTCACTCGTGAAGGTCGCACCGAGTAACAGACGGCGGCTTGGCGACAACTGAGGTTCGGGGTCGAGGCGATCGGAGAGCTCATCGGCGTGCCGCAGAAAGGTCTCTGTCAGGTCGTGATGTCGGCCCTCGAACCGGGTCACCACATCGTCGTAGCTTCGCTGAACCTCGTCGTCGGGCAGTGCCAAGACGCGTTCCAGGACCGCATTGGATCGGGACTCTTGTTGATCGAAGCCTTCGTGCCCTGGCACGAACAGGCGGGTCACCACTCGCGACCTGTCGGCCGCAATGTGGACCGAGCTGCGACGGGCCAGGCTCGATCCTTGCGCAATCATTACAAGACGTTTAGAGAGGACCGCACGTGCTGCATGGTCGAGACGAGAGCGAGTGCCGACTCGGTGCCCTGATTGAGATTGGCGCCGCCTCTCTCCAGGCCGTCAAAGGCTCCTCCGGTATTGGGGTCCCACATGACGATCCCCTCGTCATTGTCACCCAGGAACCAGTCTGCGGCAGCCGAGATTCCGTCCAGCCACCGTCGGTTGCCGTCAACCATTTGCGCGCGCGCACACGCATCGGCGAGTGCCGCCACCTCAATGGGCTGCTGGTCGAATCCCGGGCCACGATCCTCGGGACCACTGCCTCCGACGGGGGTGACCGAGAGATGGCCGTGCTCGGTCTCGCGGGCGAGCAGCCATTCCAAGAGGTCCAGCCCGTTCTGCAGGAGGGCGGGACGCTCGAGCGCAAAGCCGGCCGCGATCATCGCCTCGGGGATGGTCGCGTTGGCGTAGGTGAGGCGCCGCTCGGGCCAGGGCCACCGGGCATCTGGGCTGGGTCCGGTCATCGAAGCAGCAGCATCGGACAAAAGGGTGCGGGCAGGCACGTGGTCGGGATCGACGCCGAGCACCTCGGCTGCGCCGAGCGCTGCAAAGGCCATAGCCCTCGGCCAGGGTGAGCGCTGCGTCATGGCTCGGTCGAGTCCCATTGTGGACAGGTGGCGGATCAAGTGGTCGCTGCTGCGAGAGGCGGCGGTGCCGAGCCCCCAGATGCTCCTGCCCCAGCAGTCATCGAGTGACGGCGGGTCTTCCCAAGCTCCACTTCGGTTCATTCGGTTTCGGCACTTGCCCTGCGAGTCCAGGGCGTCCTGGAGAAAACTCAAGCTCAGCATCGCGAGGTTGCGCATCGCCGATGCATGGCCCGGTTCTCGTGCGGCGACTACAAGCACACGTGCCATGTCGTCACTGCAGTAACCGTGCTCGGGTCTGGGGTCGTTGAGAAGGGCATGCTCGAAGGTGCCGCGTT
Organism: Acidimicrobiales bacterium; assembly: GCA_035602795.1. GTDB lineage: Bacteria > Actinomycetota > Acidimicrobiia > Acidimicrobiales > RAAP-2 > Bog-473. The sequence continues at coordinate 6,887 of DATNLP010000474.1, forward strand.
CGTCGGTCATGGAGATGAGGTGGTCGAAATTCGGTTCGAGATCCTGCAGCAGCCGGGCGTTCACACCAGTGCCATCCGTTCCGCCTGGAGACGATCCGCCAGCTGCAGGTATTCGCTGGCCACGACGGACCACCCGAGGCTCGGCGCCAGCCGGGACGCTTCCGCGGCCATGTTGGCGGCCAGTTCGGGCTTGGTCAGGACGCTCCTCAGGGCGCGCCCCATTGCCTCAGGGTCATCGTGGTCGACCACCAGCCCCGCCCCGCTCGAGAGCAACTCGACCGCGTGCGGAAATGCTGTCGCGACCACCGGTCGTCCGGCCGCAATGGCGTCGACGAGAACGCCAGACGTCACCTGGTCCTTGGAGTCATAGGGCAGGACGACCACCTCGCTGGACTGGATCAATGCCGTGAGTGAGGCCACATCGCGATAGTCGGAGTCGAAGTCCACGGACGAGGAGATGCCGTGCCGCTCCACTTGCTCCATACGGGCCTGACGGTACGACTCTCCGTGCGTCGCCAGCACCTTGGGGTGGGTCTGGCCGGCCACCAGATAGCGCGGCCGCGTTGGGAGGTCTTGCAGCGTCCGCATGGCCTCAATGGCGCGCTCGATGCCCTTGCCCGGACCGATCAGTCCCCAGGTCAATATGACGGGCCGGCCCGCACGGTCAGGCACGACACGTGCGGTGGGAATGGCAGCGCCGTGGGCGATGGTGGCCACCTTCGACGCGTCGACGTCAAAGCCGTCGCACAGGCGGACCCGGGCCGCCTCGGTCATGACCACCACCTGGTCGGCCAGGCAGGCGACTTCGTTCAACACGGAGCGCTGATGTGGCGTCGGAGCTGCGAGGATTGTGTGCGCGATCACGATGGAGGGGACGTGGAGATCGCCGAGGATCTCGAGGACGTCGTCTCCATCGGTGCCCCCGTAGAGGCCGTACTCGTGCTGCACCACCGCCACGTCGAATTCGTTCAGCAAGGCCGAACTCGCGACCAGGGAGCGCCGCGATCCGTTGACCAATTCGCCGGCGACCCGATCACTCTGCGACGCCGGTCCCTCGGCGTCAACGACGCGCACGACGCCCACCTGCGTGTCGTTGGCGGCCAATCCGGTCGCCAATGCAGCGGTGAACGTCGCCAGACCGCACGCAGTCGGAGGGAAGGAGCTGAGAATGCCGAACGAGCGAGCGCGACCATCTAGGCCTTCGATGGGCAAATTCGGGACGCGCAAGAATGCTCCTCAATGAGGCTCGGTCGAGGCGTCGAACCTGCACGGGGCGACAGCGGCCGACATGGCCCTCCTGCCCAAGCGAAGCGACTCTCCCAAGGGGACGAGGGACACACCTTACCGCAAAGGCCAACTGTTTTGTTCCAGCGACCCCGGGTCACTGTGGTCCGCGGTGAAGGTGGATCCGTGCACAGCTGAGCACTTCACGTGGATCTGGGCGCCGGTTCGCGCCACATCGTGGTCGAGTTGGACAGGGCGACCGATCCCGCGTCCTCGGTCGACGACGAGGTGGGTCGCCTGGTCGATCCGCCATTCGCGCGTCCTCAACATGTGTCATCGCCACAACCCGGCGCGGCGAAGCGTCCCCGAAGCGAGGCTGTCGCGCGGCCGCCCGGCATGGCCCGCACCGCGTCGATATAGTCGCAACGTCCATTTCGGTATGTCGGTGGTGGCACAGTCCTCCGACCGCAGGCCGGCCACGTCGTTCGACCAGCAATGGTGAGCTGACGTAGGGGGGAGACACAGGTGAACAGGAACGTGAAGTCACCGCTGGGTACCACTGGGATGGCTTCGCCGCCGGCCCGCCGGAGCCGCCGAACGCACGGGGGACGCGGGCCTCGGGTCAGAGTTGCGATCGCCGGCACCATCGCGACGGCCCTGTTGGTGCCTCTTGCCGTGAGCAGCGGGGGTTCGACCGCCGGAGCGGCGTCGTCTGACATCAACCCGAATGGCGTCCTGAAGTACGGCTTCGACCTCAACAACGAATTCGCCAACGACTTCGACCCGGGCACCGAGCAAAACGACTGCTCCTACACGGTGTACCAAAACATCTTCGAATCGGTCACCGCGCCGGACAACAACACCAGTATCGCCCCGGGCGTGGCCCAGAGCTGGACGATCAACAACCCCTCGATGGTGACGCTGCACATCCGGCCGAACCTGGTCTTCTCCAATGGTGACCCGGTGACCGCCACCGACGTGGAGTTGAGCCTCGAGCACACCAAGAAGAGCCCACTGCGCTCCTCGCTCAGCGCCATCCAGACCATCACGGTGGTGAACCCGACCACCCTCGTCGTCAACCTCAACCGGCCGACCGCTGGTGACTTCATGTGGGCCATGACCTACATCGATGGCTCTGTGATGGATCCCTCCTCCATCGGATCTACGTTGCACCCGATCGGAGCTGGGCCTTTCGTGTTGAAGAGCTACTCGCAGGGGTCTTCCCTCGACCTCCTGAAAAACCCGAAGTTCTTCGACTCGGCGGCCTATCCCCTGGGCGGCGTGGATTTCATCGAGGTGCAATCGGGGCCTCCGTCGGTCAGCGCCCTCACGTCGGGCGCGGTGGACTACATCCAACTCGAGCCCGAGGATTACCCCGCGGTGAAGAACGACCCCAACATCGGCATCGCCACGACGCAGTCCCTCGACTACATGGTGATGCAGATGCGCGAGAACACGGCCCCGTTCGACAACCCGAAGGTCCGGGCCGCGCTCGAGTACGCGGTTGACCGGCCGGCTATCAACAAGGTGGTGTTCGACGGCCTGGGTGAGCCCGCCTTCCAGCCCTTCCCTGCGTCGTCACCCGGCTACAACAAGCAGATCGGGAATTCGTACAGCTACCAGCCGGCCAAGGCCAAGTCCATGCTGGCCGCCGCGGGCTACCCCCATGGCGTGAGCTTCAAGTTCATGGTCCCGGGCGGCGACGCCACCTTCGACCGGGCCGCGACCATCCTGCAGGCCAACATGGCGTCGGCGGGGTTCACGGCCAACATCCAGGAGGTCCCCCCGGCCGACATCCTCCAGGACGTCTACATCAACAAGACGGGCAACGCCCTCCTGAGCGACGACCTGACCAACGGACCGGACATCTCGAACAACTTCGAGTCCGAGTACGAGCCGTCGGGCTTCGGCGCCCAGGAGCTGGGCTCCATCAATCAGGCGATGTCGAACCTCACCATTGCGGCGAACGCGTCGCTCAGCCCGAGCGTGCAGGGACCGCCCATGAAGAAAGCAGACAAGCTCGTGATGAGCCAGGGCCTCGAGGTACCGATCGAGTTCATCCCCTCGATCGTCGCCTACAACAAGAACGTCGTCGGCGGCCACGTCGTGGCTCCCATCGGGAATTGCCGCTCGGACCTCGCGGGCATCTACATCAAGAAGTGAGCTGACAGGCCGCGATGGCGTCCGGTGGGGGTGGCTCCCTTCTGTCGTTCATCGTCAGGCGCCTCTTCATCACCATCCCGCTACTGCTGCTGATCTCCTTTGCCGTCTTCAGCCTCGTGTTCCTCCTGCCCGGCGACCCGGCGGTCGCCATGGCCGGGGGAACCAGGGCCAACCTCGGTGAGATCGCCAGGATCCGTCAGCAGCTCCACCTCAACCAGCCGTTCTGGAAGCAATACCTCGAGTGGCTCAACCAGGTGCTCCACGGCAATCTCGGCAGTTCGATCTTCAAGCCGCATACCTCCGTGGCCTCGGAGCTCGGATTGCGCTTCCCCGTCACCCTCAGTATCGCCCTCGGCGCCATGGTCTTCTCCGTCATCTTCGGGATCCCTGCCGGCATCCTCTCGGGGGTCCGTCAAGGGACATTGCGAGATCGCACCGTGACGGTCGGCAGCAGTCTGGGCGTCGCCATCCCCGACTTCTGGTTGGCCATCATGCTCGTGACGATTTTCGCGGTCGACTTCCACCTGCTCCCCGCACTCGGCTACACCCCCTTCACCCAGTCCCCGGCCGAGTGGGCCGAGGACCTTTTCTTACCGTGGCTGGCGCTCGGCCTCGGCGGGGCGGCCGTGATCGCCCGCCAGGTGCGCGGTGCGATGATCGACACCCTCGATCAGGACTACATGCGCACGGCCCTGGCCAAGGGCCTGGGTCCGCGCGCCGTCATCGGCAAGCATGCCCTCAAGAACGCGCTCAGCCCGGCGGTCACGGTCATCGGCATCTCGTTCGGCTACCTACTCGGGGGCACGGTCATCATCGAGCAGATCTTCTCATTGCCCGGCATCGGGACCTACGTGCTCGAGGCCATCTCGGTGAAGGATCTACCGCCCATCCAGGGGGTCGTCCTCGTCACGGCGGTGGCTTTCGTCCTGATCAACCTGGTGGTCGACATCATCTACGGCTTCTTGAACCCGAAGGTCCGCTTGGGATGAGCCTGGCCCTGCCCCCCGAACGTGAGGATCCCTTCGTCGGTCTGGCCGAGTCTCCGCCGCCGATCGACGAGGCAGCGGAGATCGCCGACGTGGGCCGCAAGCGGGCCACTTTCTGGCACCGCTTCCGCAAGGAGGGGTTCGCCGTGGCGGGCCTCATCTTCCTAGTCGTGGTGATCGTGGCGGCGATCTTCGCCCCGCTCATCGCCCCTTACAACCCCAACCTCCAGAACTTCAACCTGGTCAACGCCGGTCCCTCGGTCAGCCACTGGTTTGGCACTGACGACCTCGGCCGGGACATCTTGAGCCGCCTCATCTGGGGAGGGCGGACGTCGCTGCGGGCGACCTTTGAGATCGTGGCCGTCGCTGCGGTGATCGCCATACCACTCGGGCTCATCGCGGGCTTCTTCCGGGGAGCGGTGGACAGCGTGATCATGCGCTTTATGGACGCCATGTTCTCCTTCCCGCCTCTGATCCTCGCCCTGACGGTCGCCGCGCTCCTGGGTGCCAGTGTGAACGACACGGCGCTGGCCATCGGCATCGTGTTCGTGCCGGGCTTCGTCCGCCTGATCCGGGGACAGGTCATCGCGGTGCGCGAAGAGAACTTCATCGAGTCGGCTCGGTCGCTCGGCGCCACGTCACCACGCCTGATCCGCAAGCACATTGTGCCGAACGTCGCCTCGCCCGTGATCATCCAGGTGGCCCTGGCCCTCGGCTTCGCCCTGTTGGTCGAGGCCGGCCTCAGCTACCTCGGCATCGGAGAGCAGCCGCCCACACCCAGCTGGGGCGGCATGCTCCAGGAGGGTTTCAACTTCATCGACTCGGCCCCCTGGGCCCTCATCTTCCCGGGTCTCCTCATCATGTTCACCGTGCTGTCCTTCAATTGGGTGGCTGACGGGCTGCGCGACTCGCTCGGTCGCGAGCGCCCGAAGGCGAGCACGGCGTTGGCGGCGGGGGAACGAACCTCGCGGCTGGACCGCGTGCTCG
>DATNLP010000480.1:0-6756 GCA_035602795.1 Acidimicrobiales bacterium
GAGGTCGGACGTCGCCGTGCTGAATCCATTCTCGTGATCACAGGACTGATAGGCCAGACGTCCGGCGCAGACATCGACGAGAACGGCAATCAGCCCGCCTTGTAACGCCCCACGAACGTTGGAGAACTGCGGCAGGACGTCCATCTCGATCACGAGGTGACCTTCGGGCGACGGCATGTCGCGCGTCCCGAGTTGTTGGAACAGGTGCTCGCCGCGCTCGAGCACCTCCCGCTGCAACCTGCTCAGCTCGCCGTTGGGGGGTTGGGTCATCGAAATTGTGCAGACTGAGACGAACTCGCTGGGACCGTGAGACTCGCTGGGACCGTGAGACCGCGCCGCCCGCGCCCTAGGCCGCGTGCGACTGGTTGATCCAGGTCTCGTACATCTCGGCGTAGTGCCCGCCGAGCGCGACGAGCTCGTCGTGCGATCCCACCTCCAAGAGGCGCCCGTCGCCCACGACCACGATGCGGTCGGCCCGCATGGCCGTCGACAGCCGGTGGGCGATCAGGACGGCCGTGCGGCCCGCGAGGAGGACGTCCAAAGCCGCCTCCACCATGGTCTCGGACTTGAGGTCGAGGTTCGAGGTCGCCTCGTCGAGCACGAGGACCCGCGGTTCGGCCATGAAGGCCCGCCCGAGGGCGATCAGCTGGCGCTCGCCCGAGGACAGCGACTGGCCGCGCTCGTGGACGGGCGTGTCCAACCCGTAGGGCAAGCGGTGCACGAGCTCGCCCAGGCCGACCTGATTCACGGCGTTCCACACTTCGTCGTCGGGCGCACCCGGCCGGGCGAACGAGATGTTGTCCCGGATCGTCCCGGCGAAGAGGAACGGCTCCTGTGGTACGACACCCAACTGGCTGCGAAGCGACGCCAGCGTGACCTTCGTGAGGTCGTACCCGTCGATCAGCACCCGGCCCGCCGTGGGGTCGTAGAAACGCGTGACCAGCTTGGCCATGGTCGACTTGCCCGCTCCGGTGGCGCCCACGAAGGCCACCGTCTCGCCGGGTTCAATGATCAGGTCGACGTCGTGCAGCACCGGCACCGCCGGGTCGTAGCCGAAGGAGACGTGGTCGAAGTGGATCTGGCCTCTGATCGGGGGCAGCTCCACCGCGTCGCGTGCCTCCAGCACCGACGGCTCGGTCTCGAGCAGGCCCTGCAGCTTGAACACGGACGCCCGGCCCTGCTGGAACGTGTTGTACTGCTGCACCAGCAGCTGAATGGGCGAGAAGAACCGGTTCACGTAGAGGAAGAAGGCGGTCAGCTGGCCCAGGTTGATCTCCTGGGGGTGGTGCAGGTACATCATGCCGCCGATGCCCAGGATGAGCAGCTGGCCGACGACGCTGATGACCTGTGACCCCGGTCCGTAGACGCCGTTGATGCGGCCCGTGTAGTTGTTGGCGTCCCGGTAGGAGCCGACGATGTCGCGGTGGGTCTCGACGTTGTAGCGCTGCCGGTTGTGCGCCGTGACGATGCGCACGCCCTGCAGGCTCTCGGAGAGGTCGGCCAGCACCAGCGCGATGCCGTCGCGCACCTTGTCGTAGCCGCGCTCGGAGGCCCGCTTGAACCAGATCGACATGATGACGAGGGGAGGCAGCACCACGAAGACGGTGATGGCCGCCAGCTTCACGTTGGTGGCGAACAGGAAGACCGTGATGACGATCATGGTCAGGCCCTGAATGGCGAACTGGGCCAGCCCGTCCTGCAGCAGCTGCTGCAGGTTCTCGATGTCGCTCGTCATGCGGCTCATGACGACGCCCGCCTTCTCCTCGGTGAAGAAGTCGAGCGAGAGCCGCTGCAGGTGGCGGAACACCTTTATGCGCAGGTCGTTCATGACCCACGAGGCGAGGCGACCCGTCACCCGTGCCTGCCCGTACTGCGCGCTGCCCGAAACGATGATGGCCACCAGGTACAGCACCGCCATCAACACGACGACGCCGTAGTCGTAATGGGGAGGCGTCAGGCCGTGGTTGATGGCGTAGGAGACCAGGCTCGGACCGAGCTGGGTGAACAAGGCGATCATGCCCACCAGGAACGCAGCCAGTGCGCACATGCCCGGGTACTCCATGAGCAGGGAGGTGAGCGTCAGCTTCTTTGACTCGTGCTCCGTCGGCAGCTGGGTGAAGACGACGTCCGGCTCGCCGCGTTCGGGCTCCTCCTCGAGGAGGAGGTCGACGCCCGCCTGCAGCTCGTGCGGGATCCCTCCGAAGGGCAGTCCCGCCTGGGCCGAGCCCGGGGCCCCTCCGCCGCCCATCGGCGGCCCGACTCCTCCTCCGCCGAACATCAGATTGCACCCTTCTCGGGCTCGAGGACCTCGTCGTCAGTCTCGAGGAGCCCGTCCTCCGGAGCGAGGACCACCCCGTCCGGCTCGAGGACGTCGACGTCCAGCCCCAGGTCCTCCGTGCCGGCGGCGGCCTCCTCGTCGAGGTCCTCCTCCTTGGCCGCCTGCGCCAGCACCTCGGAGTACAGCGGGGTCGAGGCCAGCAACTCGGCGTGCGTCCCGTCGGCCACGATGCGTCCGTTGTCGAGCAGCACCACCCGGTCGGCCAGGCTGATGGTCGAGAGGCGATGGGCGATGATGAGCGTGGTGCGCCCCTCCATCAGGACACGCAGCGAGGAGTGGATGCGCTGCTCCACCTTGACGTCGATGGCGCTGGTGGCGTCGTCGAGGATCAGGATGGGCGGGTTGACCAGCAGGGCGCGGGCGATGGCGATGCGCTGGCGTTGGCCCCCCGAGAGCGTGTAGCCCCGCTCGCCCACCACGGTGTCGTAGCCGTCGGCCAGCCGATTGATGAAGCCGGTGGCGCCGGCGGCCTCGGCGGCAGCCATGACCTCCTCCATGGAGGCGTCCGGGCGCCCGTAGGCGATGTTGTCCCGGATCGACACGGAGAAGAGGAAGGGCTCGTCGAGGACCACGCCGATGTTGGCCCGCAGGCTGGTGAGAGTGAGGTCGCGCACGTCGTGCCCGTCGACCCGTACCGTGCCGCCGGTGGCGTCGTAGAAGCGGGCCAGCACGCGGGCCACGGTGGACTTGCCGCTGCCGGTGCGGCCGACCAGGGCGATGGTCTCGCCCGGGTGCAGGTGCAGGTTCAGGTTGCGCAGGATCTCCCGCGGGCCGTCGTCCCCACCCGGCTTCGTGAGCAGGCTGTCGTCGGCGTAGGCGAAGGTGACGTTGTCGAACTCGACGTCACCCTGGCAGTCGACGAGGTCGATGGCACCGGGCCGGTCGACGATCGTGGGCTTCTCGTCGATGATCTCGTAAATCCGGTCAGCCGAGGCCGAGGCGCGCTGGCCCATCATGATCAGCATCCCGAGCATCATGAAGGGGGCCTGCATCATCACCAGGTAGAGGTTGAACGAGACGATGGACGCGACAGGCAGGTGCTCGTGGATGACCAGCCACCCGCCGACCAGCAGCACGAGGACGAGGCCGACCTGGGAAAGGTTCTGCACCAGCGGGGCGAAACGGGCGCGGAGGTCGGCGTCCTTGATGTAGCCCCACTGGACCCGGTCGGCCGCCTTGGCCAGCTGGCCGAGCTGCTGCTGCTCGGCGGCGAAGCTGCGCACCACACGCACGCCGTTGACGTTCTCGTCCACGACGGTCGCCACTTCGGCCAGCCGCGACTGGATGAGCCACGACACCGGGAAGAGCGACTTCCGCATCTTCATGCCGACGATGTAGATGAACGGCATGGACGCCATGGCGACGAAGGCCAGCGGCACGCTGATGGAGAGCATGAACGCGAAGGCCACCAACGCGATGGAGCACTGCACCAGGATCATCGGCGCGAACGTCAGGTACATCTGCACCGAGCGGATGTCCGAGTTGGCCCGTGAGATCAGCTGCCCGGACTGGACCCGGTCGTAGAAGGGGAAGGACATGCGCGTGAAGTGCTCGTAGAGGATGTTGCGCAGGTCGAATTCGATCGCGTACGCCACCTTGAAGAGGTTGGTGCGCGAGATGTAGCCGAAGGCACCCGTGAACAGCGCCAACACGGCGATCAGCTCGACGTAGTTGTGCAGTGGCTGGGTCCTCAGGATCAGCGCATTGGTGATGCCGTTCTGGAGGATCTTGGGGATCCACACCTGGATGATCAGGCCGAGGAACGAGAAGATCAGCGCGCTGAACCACTGCAGCTTGTGCGCCATGACGATGGGCGTCGCCCGCTTGATCCACGACTTGGAGCGGTCCGGGTCGATGGTGGCCTTGGGCGCGGTGTAGCGGCTGACGGCGCCCATGGGCACGTAGGCCGCCAGCGGAAGCCCGTGCGCCTCCTCCCGGGTGACCGTGGTCACGTGGCCGTTGCCGGTGGCTCGGCCCTCTTCCGTCCCGACCGGGTCGAGGCGGTCCTCGGTCTTGCTCATCGGTTCCCGCCCTTTCCCGAGCCGTCGGGCCCCTGGCGGGAAGCGGTCATGGCGCGGCCCCACAGTGTCAGGGAGTGCAGGGCGGTCGCCTCCTCCTTGCTCGGGAGGTGCTGGGCGATCGAGACCAGGTAGGCGTCGACGTCCCGGTCGGCCCGGGCCAGGACGCGCACACCCTTGTCGGTCAGGCGCAAGGCCACCTTGCGCCGGTCGCTGTCCTCTTGCCGGCGGTCGACCAGGCCCTTGGCCACCAGGCCGTCCACGATGGCCGTGATGGAGGGGCGGCGCACGGCCAGCCGGTCGGCCAGGCCCGAGGCAGCCGAGGAGCCCTCGGCCAGAATCCCCATCACCCGGTACTGGGGCAGGGTCAGGTCGACGGTGGCCAGGGCCACCTCGACCCGCTTGGAGAGCCAGGCCGCCACGCGGCCGTACGTCCCGAGGACGGGGCTGGCGCCGTCTGCCGGCAGACCTGCTGGCGCGGCCGTCTTGGGGGGCGAAGTCACGGACACTTCGACCATCATACAGTTAGATCCTCTAACTAGTGCAATGCGGGCCGGCCCGAGGCTCGGGCCAGGGACGGAATGAGTCGCTCAGGGCCGGGCCACGGCTGGCACCCTGGTCGGCTCGGCGAACCCCTGGCGCGGCCTCGAACCGCGCTGCGACACGGGCAGACCGAGGTGTCGCCGCTCCGCGCCCACCGGGTCACCGTCACCGTGAGAGCTCACCTCACGCAGCAGTGGCGTCATCGCGCTCTCTGACTTGCGGCAGACCCTTACGCCCCTCGTGATCCCCATTCCGGGTCCAACTGGCGCAGGAACAGGTCGCAACGCTGCTCCTCGTCGACCTCCCCGATGGCCTGGGCCGCCTCGCGCAACGCGTCGAGTGAGCGGAGGAAGCCGCGGTTGGTCTCGTGACGCCAGCGCACATAACCCGAGCCGCGCCAGCCGGCCGCACGGAGTGCGTCGAGACCCCGGTGGTAGCCCACTCGGGCGTAGGCGTACTGCTCAATGGGATCGCTCGCCAGCTCGGCCAGGTCGGCCCAGGCCTGCAGGCAGCGCGGGTCGCGGGCCGCCACCTCCGCCAGCGCGCTCCTGCGGTCCTCGGGGGGAAGCGACTCGGCGCGCTCGAGCGCCGCCGCCACCTCGGGCGCCAGCGGATCGAGGATCGTCTCGGGGCTGCCGGACGTGAATTGAACGGAGTGCTCGGGTGTCACCGGGTTCATGTTACGAGGGGATCGATCGGACGACGCGGCGAGGACCTCGTGGGTCTCCCCGGGTCGCCGGAATGTCGGAGCCGCAGGGTCCGGCGGTACTGTTTCCCGGCCGTGCTGCTGCCCGACCCCACGACGCCCGCCTCCTTCGAGTACCACCCGGGCCTGCGTGGTCGCCAGGCCGAAGCACTCGAGTTGGCCAACGTCCTCCGCCGGCTCATCCGCCTGTCGGTGACCACCACGGCGCCCCCCGACGTGACGGCGCGGCTCACCGCCCAGTTGGCCGTGGTGGCCGACGAGCTCGAGCAGAACCTGCCCGAGGTGCCCGTGCCGCGCTTCATTGCGCCGGATCCCGACGGTCCGACCAAGGACGTGCCGCTCGGCGGGGCCATGCCCTACGACGTGGTGGTCGGAAAGTTCAACCCGCTGGCGCTGCCCGTCGTGTTGGGCTTCGAGCCCCCCAAGGCGCTCGGGCACGCCGTGTTCGACGTGGCCTACGAGGGCGCACCCGGATGCGTGCACGGCGCCATTCTGGCGGCCACCTTCGACATCATCCTCACCGCGGCCAATGCCATCGTCGGGGCGACCGGTCCCACCGTACGTCTCGCCCTGCGCTACAAGCGTCCGACGCTGACCAACGAGGAGGCGGTGTTCGAGGGATGGGTCACCGAGGTGACCGATCGGCGCGTGCACAGCAAGGGCCGCATCGTGCAGGGCGGCATCGTCACCGTCGAGGCCGAGGGCGAGTTCGCCGTCTTCAATCACGAAAACGTGCACCGGATGGCAAACTCGCGGCGCCAGGCCTTTGACGCGGAGACGGCCGGCGGCGAGGGCAGCTGACCCGTGGCGGCGCGCACGTCGCTGGAGCCATCCCGCGACCGGTCGGACTATCGCTTCAGCCACCGGCTACGTACGCGCTTCGCCGAGACCGACGCCATGGGGGTGATCCACCATGCGGCGTACCTGCCCTACCTCGAAGAGGCGCGGGTCGAGTACCTGAAGGCGATCGGCCATCCCTACGACGAAGTGCGCGCCGGCGACGGCGCGGGCGGTGACCGCGGTGAGGCGGGTCGTGACTTCCCGGTCCTCGAGGCGTCGGTGCAGTACCGCCGGCCGCTGCGCTTCGACGAGGAGGTCGAGGTGGCGCTCCTCATCGGCGCCGTGACCGGCACCACCTTCCAGGTCGCCTA
>DATNLP010000495.1:0-11140 GCA_035602795.1 Acidimicrobiales bacterium
TACGCCGGGTAGCCGGCGTTGGGCGTGTCCGCCGGGTAGCCGGCGTTGGGCGGGTACAGCGGGGCCGCCACGGCGGTCGTCCCCGGCGGCACGGGCGGTGGTGGCAGTGGCAGTGGCAGGGGCAGGGGGGACGATGCGGCCGCCGGCGGTGGTGGCCCCTCGGCTGGAGCCGGAACCTGGGCCTGGGCGGCCCGCGCCGCCTGGGCCTGCTCGATCCACTCCCGGGGGACGTACCCGGCCGGCACCGGGCCCGGCGGGCGCGCGGGCGGCCCCGTCGGTGCGGGGACCGGCTCGCCGGGCTCGGTGTCGGACATCGGAAAGACGTTACCGGCGCCCAGGGTGCGCCCAGCGTGCAGGCCGGCCGGACGTCCGTAGTTACGGGGCGGTCACCGTTGAGCAGGGGCGGCGCCTAGGCTAGCGGGGTGACTCCGCAGCGCACGGATAAGGCTCCGGGCCGCCAGAACGCGCCGTCGGGGCCCGACGGCAGCCAGCCGCCGGGCACGCCGTCGGGTGGCCAGAGCTGGCGCTGGCTGTGGGGGGTCCTGGCCATCGGAATCGTGGCCATTTTGCTGGCCGTGGGGACGATCAAGACCAGCAACGCCAAGTCGATGACCTACACCCAGTACATGCAGGACGTGGCGGCCAAGCAGGTCTCGACCGCCAAAATCTCCAATTCCACCGGCGAAATCACCGGGGACCTCAAGAACGGCACCAGCTACACCGTCCAGGGCCCCAGCCCGTCGCTGCCCAACGACGTCTCGGAAATGCGCAAGGACGGTGTCGCGGTCAGCTTCCCGACCCCGTCCTCCAACCTGCTCGACGACCTCCTCCCCTACATCTTCATCATCGCCATCGGGGCGGCCTTCATCTACTTCATCGGCCGCCAGACCCGGGGGCAGATGTCGGGGATCATGTCGATCGGCCGCTCCAAGGCCAAGACCTTCAGTAGCGACCGGCCGACCACCACCTTCGACGACGTGGCTGGTTACACCGGGGTCAAGCAGGAGATCAGCGAGGTGGTCGACTTCCTGAAGACCCCGGCGCGCTTCAAGGAGATCGGCGCCAAAATTCCCAAGGGCGTCCTGCTGGTCGGCCCCCCGGGCACCGGCAAGACGCTGCTGGCCCGGGCGGTGGCCGGCGAGGCCGGCGTGCCCTTCATGTCGGTCAGCGGCTCGGACTTCATGGAGATGTTCGTGGGCGTCGGCGCCAGCCGGGTGCGCGACCTGTTCCAGACGGCGCGCAAGCAGGCGCCGGCCATCGTCTTCGTCGACGAAATCGACTCCATCGGCCGCAAGCGCGGCGCCGGCCTCGGGGGCGGCCACGACGAGCGCGAGCAGACGCTCAACCAGATGCTCTCGGAGATGGACGGCTTCGACACGTCCGAGGGCGTCGTGATGATCGCGGCGACCAACCGGCCCGACATCTTGGACCCGGCGTTGCTGCGCCCCGGGCGCTTCGACCGCCAGATCGTGGTGCCGCTGCCCGACCTCGAGGAGCGCCTGCCCATCCTGCAGGTGCACTGCAAGGGCAAGCGCATGGCGGCCGACGTCAATCTCGACGTGGTGTCGCGGGGCACTCCGGGCATGAGCGGCGCCGATTTGGCCAACCTGGTCAACGAGGCGGCGCTGCACGCCGTGCGCCGCGGCAGCGCCGAGATCGCCATGGCCGACTTCGAGACGGCGCGCGACCGCGTGCTGCTCGGTCAGCGCCGTGACTCCATGGTGCTGTCGGAGGCGGAGAAGGAGCGCATCGCCTACCACGAGGGCGGCCACGCCGTGCTGGCCTACGTGCTCGAGGAGGCCGACCCGGTGCACAAGGTGACCATCCTGCCCACCGGCATGGCACTGGGCGTCACCCACCAGCTGCCGATGGAGGAGCGCCACATCCACCCGCGCCAGTACATCGAGGACGCGCTGTGCGTCCGCATGGGCGGGCGCTGCGCCGAGCTGCTCGTCTACGGCGACCTGTCGACGGGCGCCGCCAACGACCTGGTGGGCAACACCGAGCTGGCCCGCAAAATGGTGCGCGAGTGGGGCATGAGCGACGCCATCGGCCCCATGGCCTGGGGCTCGCAGGGGCAGGTCTTCCTGGGCGAGGACCTCATGCACACCCGTGACTACTCCGAGGACACCTCCAAGGTCATTGACGAAGAGGTCGAGCGCATCCTGCGCGTCGAGGAGCAGCGGGCCACCGAAATCCTGACCAAGCACCGCGGCGGGCTGAACGCCATCGCCCGCGCCCTTCTCGACAACGAAATCATCGACGGCGCCGAGGTGGCCCGCCTGGTCGACGAGGCCCACGGCTCGCCGGTGCACACCGAAGGCGCCAAGTCGGTCCCCCACTTCCACGACGCCATCAGCCCCAACGGCGGCAACGGCGCCGGCGCTGGTGCCGCCGCCTCGGGAGTGGCCAACGGTCACGGCCCGGCCGACGAGATCGACCCGGTCGCCGTGCCGGCCGCACCCGCACCCCCCGTCGGCGAGCCCGCAGCCTGGCCACCCCCGCCGTGGCCGCCGCCGGTGGACCCCGCCGAGGGCCGCACGCCGGAGGGCCCGGCCTCGCGCTGAGGTAGGTCCCGCCGGGCGGGCGCGCCCAAGCCGGGACACCGAACCAAACCGCTCCCCGCAGCGTCGTGAAGGGGGATGGTGGAGCTGCAGCTCGAAGAGTGGCTTGAGGACGGGTACGTGGCCTCCTTCCGGACGGCCTGCCTGATTTTGGGCAACCGGTCCGACGCCGAGGAGGCGGTCCAGGACGCCTACCTTCGGGCATGGCGCTTCCGCGACTCCCTCTCGGGCGTGCCGAGCATCCGGCCCTGGCTCTACCGGGTGGTCGTGAACTCGTGCTACTCCAAGCTGCGCCAGGAGATCCCCCACCGTGACCGCCGGGCCGCCGACGACCCGCTGGCCTCGCTGCCTGAGCCGGCGGCCGGGACCGACCCGGCGACGCGGGCCGAGCAGGGCGAGGTGGCGGAGGTCGTGCTGGCCGCGCTGGCCCGCCTGCCGCTCTCGCTGCGGGTGCCCGTGGTTCTGCGCTACTACGCCGACCTGAGCGAGCGCGACATCGCGCTGGCCATCGGCCGGCGCCAGGGCACGGTGAAGTCCCGCCTGCACGAGGCGCGCCGCCGCCTGGCGGCCGACCCCGTGTTGTGCGCCCTGGCCGGCGCCGGGGACTTGACCGAGGCCGAGGAGACGGTGGGCCGATGACCATGCTCGACGACGACCAGCTCGCTTCGCTCTTCGTCCGCGCCGGCGAGGCCTTCGACGTGCCGGCGTCGGGCGCGGCCGACATCGTGGCGCGGGCGACGGGCGCCGTGGCCCGGGGTACCGACGACGCGGGCGTCGGGGGCGCGCCGTCCGACGCGGCGGAAGGCGAGACACCCGACGAGCCCGACCAGCTCGAGCGGGCCCGGGCGGGGCGGACGCGCCGGTTGGCCGCCACGGCCGGCCGGCACCGGGTGCTGTCCGTGGCCGCCTGCCTGGCGCTGGTGCTCGTGGTGGGCGGCACGGTCGGCGCGCTCACGCGGTCCACCTCGGCGCCGTCGCTGAACGCCAGCGCGGCGCACACCGGGCCGGTGCACCCGCTCGCCCAACGGGTCCCCGCCGCCCCCAGCACGACGGTGCCGTCGGCCGCGTCGGGGTCGGCCTCGCCCCAATTCAAAGCGGCCGCACCGTCCCCGACAAACGGGTACAGCACGAGCACGCAGTCCAACGCGCAGCTCGGAGCGAGCACGCCGGCAGCGACGGTGCCCACGTCCCCCACGGCACCGTCGCTGCCGAGCGGCGCCGTCGGCCAGTCGTCGAAGATCGAGCAGACCGGCTCGCTCGGCCTGACCGTGCGGAAGGGCGCGCTGGGGCGGACCATGACCCGGCTGACGGCGCTCGCCGGCTCGGCGGGTGGCTTCGTGGCCAGCTCGCAGACGCAATCAGGCTCGGGCGCGAGCTCGGGTGGTGCGCCCTACGGCAGCATCACGCTGCAGGTCCCGGTGGACACCTTCGCCTCCGTGTTGAAGCAGGCCCAGTCCTTCGGTACCACGTCGAACCTGACGACCCACGCCACCAACGTCACCGGCCAGTACGTCAACCTGCAGGCGCGCATCTCCGCCCTGCAGACGAGCGAGCAGCAGTACCTGACCATCATGTCGAAGGCGACCACCGTGGGCGACGTGTTGTCCGTCCAGGAGCAGATCGACACCATTCAGTCGCAGATCGAGCAGCTGCAGGGACAGCTGCAGCTGCTGACGAGCGAGACGTCGTACTCGACGCTGGCGGTCACGCTGAACGAGCCGACGTCGCCGGTGCCCCCCGGTCCTCTCCCCGAGTCGGGCGTCGTACGCGCCTGGCACAACAGCGTCGACGGCTTCCTCTCCGGCGTCGACGGCCTCATCCGCCTGGCCGGACCGTTGCTGTTCGCGCTGCTCTGCCTGGCCGTGCTGGTGGTGGGCGGGCGGGCGCTGTGGCGGCGCTACCAGCGCCACAACCTCTAGAACGATAGGCCCGGCCTACAGCCCGTTCTGCTGGGCCAGCGGGATGCCCGGCATGGTCACGACGCCGATGCCGGCAGTTGGTCCCATGTCCTCGCTCACCCCCATCGGCCCGCTGGCCCGGACAACGATGGGGTCGAATCCGGCCGTCGACAGCGCGGAGCCGTCGACGATGCCGGTGGTGCCGGCGCCGAGCACTCCCGTCGCCAGCAGCTTGGTCCCCGACGGGGTGAGGGCGAAGGCGGCGAACTGCTCGCGCGTGCCGGACTGGTTCGCCAGGGCGAGATAGTCGGGCGCGGCGCCGCTGGACGCGGGGCTGCCCGACGTGCCGGGGGCCGGGACGACCCACTCGCCGGATGCCGCCGACGCGGTGAGGCCGTCCACCGCGTTGGCCAATCCGGCCTGCGGCGTCTGGGCCACCGACGGGATGGACACCAGCCGCGCCACCACTACGCCCGGGCCCCCGTTGGCGTCGATCGACGTGGTGTAGGTGGTGTTGTCGGGAATGCGCGTCTGCGAGCTCGTGCGCAGGATCCACGTGCTCCCAGGCGCGATCCGGTCGGTCAGCGGGTGGAGCGGGCCCGACGGCAGCTGCAGGTGCACGGTCACCGATTCGCTCTGGGTCCCCGGGTTGAACACGTCGAGCTCACCGACGCCGCCCGCCGGCTCCTGGCTCTGGGGGATGACCCAATGCGCCTGCGGGGCGATGGCACCGGGGAGGAGAGAGAGCCCGGTCGCCGGAGCGGAGAACGCCTGCAGCTCCGACGCCACGACGCGTCCGGTACGGGTGGCGACCACCGTGCTCACCGAAGACATGTTCTGCACCTCGGAGGCGATGTCCTCCACTTGGAGCTCTCCGGGCGACAGGACGATGCCCTGGTAGTTGATGGGATGGACCGTCCCGCTCGGCGTGACGAAGCTCAGGTCCACGACGACGGGGATGGACGTCGGGTTGAGGAGCGCCAGGCTCAACCCGTCTGTGCCCTCGGTGGACCCCCCGGCGAAGTACCACGTCGCCGACGTCGTGCTCTGGCACGGTGCCACCGACCAGCCCGATGTTCCGTCCACGGTCTGGCTGACGGAGACCCCACCCCCCGCCAGCGTCACCGTCTGCGCCTCCCAGCTCCCCGACGACGGCGCCGTCAACGACGGCACCACGGTCTGGCGAGCCGGGACCGACACCGCAGTCTGCTCGGTGGCGCCGGTGTCGGTGACCGTGTCGATGGAGGCCGCCACCGGCCGCGTCGTCGTGTTGGCCAGCACGAGCTGGCCCGGGTCCACGCCCGAGCCGGCGGAGCCGGTGGACTGCCCGGTGCAGTACCAGGCCGACGATTCGGCGTCCACCGACGCCACCTGCGCGCTCGGCAACGCCAGCGCGCCTACGGGTACGGGCTTGCCCCGGTTGCCGGCCACCCCGGCGACGAGCCCGATGACCAGGACGACGAGCAGGAGCGCCAGCCAGCGCCGCTCCCGGGTGTGGTGGGCGGGGCTCACGCCGCGGCCTCCGCCGCCGCCGCCTCTTCCGTCACCACCGCGTGCCGTGCCGCTCGCCGATGCTGCCGTCGTCCGACGATGGCGGCGACCAGCGCCACCCAGGCCGCCACCTCGAGCAGCACGCCGATCGGAACCAACGGGAACTGGCTGAGCGCCAGGCGCGCCGGTCCCGCCCTGGTGGCGTACTGGGCCGCCCACCCGAACGCGGGGCGGCCGGTGGCGGTGCCGCCCGGGCCCGAGTAGGCGAAGCTGCCCGCGGGTGCGTAGCCGGCGTACAGCGTGCCGGCGGACACCAGGCCCTGGGCGGGGGCGCCGACCGCCAACGTGCTAAGCGCCGGTTGCCAACCCACGATGTCCGGCGCGGACGGGTACGACCACTCGGTGACGGGCGCCAGCCCCACGTTGCGGGTGGCCGTGACGGGCATGTACTCGCTGTTCTCGTACACCTGCACACCGAGCACGCCCGGGACCACCTGCAGATCGTCCTGCTCGAGCAGGTCCCTCTGCAGCCCGGGCGGCGGCGGCGCGGTGACCGTGGCCGAGCCGGACGTCGCCGGGGCGATGCCGTCGACGACGACCACGTAGCGCACGCCGGCCGGCGCGAGCAGTCGGCCCAGGTGCACCGTCCCTCCGGAGACGGCCAGCCCCACCGCGTCACCCGCCAGGCTGGCCGGACCGGGGCCGGCCGGCGTAAAGACCTGCGTGGCGTCGGGCAGGTCCTCGGGCGTGAGCGCGTAGGCCAGGCCCGGTTCGAGCGACCACCCGCCCACCGGCAGGGCGCGGGGGTCACCCAGCCACAGCACTCGCGCCACGCCGGCGGTAGACGGACGGGTCAGGAAGGCCAGCGGCTGCTCCGCTCCCGTCGAAGGGAGCCCCCAGCGCCCCCCGACCGCGCCCGCCGCCACGGGGAGCAGGCCCACCCCGACGAAGACGACGGCGACCACGCTGACGACCTGGCGCCAGCCGAACACGCGCCCGGTCAGGTCGTTCTCGAAGGCGGAGATGCCGAGGCCGATGCAGGCGGCGACGGCGAGGGCGGCCGGCGCCAGCACGACCGGCTCGGACGGCGTGAAATGACCCAACTCGCCCCGCGACGCGGCCAGCGCCAGGACCCACGAGCCCAGGGCCATGACCCACAAGCGGGCCGCCCACTGCAGCCGGACGCCGCGCCCGAGCACGAGCGGCATTGCCGCGCCCGCCACCAGCAACCAGACCAGGGGCGACTGGGCGACAGGACCGATGGCGAAGCGGATGACCTCACCCCAGTCGGGCGCCGTCGCGCCGGCGATGGGCAGGCCGAAGATCTGCACGGAGGCCTTGCCCGCCAGCGCGGTGCCGATGACCCACGGCGCGTCGAGCAGGAGGGCCACGGCGACTGCCTCGATCCCCACCACGACCACCCGCCAGCCCGCGTCGCGACCGCTGACCAGGAGCGCGCCGATCGGCCAGGCCAGTGCGGCCAGGAGCACGAGCGGCACCACGGCCGGCGCGAAGCCGGCGGCGGCGGCGATGATGGCGCCGAGCACCGCCACCTGGCCGAGGTGCCGGCTGCGCCAGCGGGGGCCGGGCTCCACCTCGAAGGGGGGCTGGCACGAGGCGCGGGCCAGACGCAGCGCGATGAAGGGAAAGGCCGCGTAGGCGACCAGCCCGTCCCAGCGCCCGCTCCCCAGCGCACCGTACGGGAGAGGGAGGCCCAGGTAGCAGATGACGGCGACACTGCGCGCCCGCGCCGAGACCAGGGGGCGCATGAAGCGCGCCACGCCAATGGCCCCGACGGGGATGCACCCGAGCAGGAGGACATGCTGCAGCGTCCCCATGGCGCCGAAGAGCACGGTCCCGGTGATACCGGCGATGCCGAATAGCGGCGCCGCCGGGGCCGTCGTGCCGACGCCGATCGACTGCCAGCCCGAGAAGAAGTGGTGCCAGGTCGAGGACCACGACGGCAGCGGCGCCAGCTGGCCGACCAGAGGAAGGGTGCCGAAGAACAGGTCACGGGTGCCGAGGGCGATGATGACGGCCGCGATGCCCACGGCCAGGGCGCGCTGGCGGCCGGTGCTGAGGGGCGACGTGCGGACCCTGCGCCCGAACCGGTCCCGCCCGGCGCGCCGTCCCAGGTCGTCAAGGTCGTCGAAATCGGCGTCTTCGCTGAAGGCCAGGCCCACGCTGCCGGTCAACTGGGCCACCTCGGCGTGCTCCCGCTCGCGGGAGACGGCCACTGCGTTCGCGGCCTCGAGTCCTTGATGGGAGAGCCGGCTCAAGTAGCGCGAGAGGCGTGCGCTACCGCGCACCTGCATCTTGCGGACCTCGGAGTCGGGGAAGAGCCGGTGCTCCGCCAGCTCGCCCCGGAGCAACGAGAGCTCGGTCAGCCGCCGGAAGTTCCAGGTCCAGGCCCGGCGCACGGCACGCACCCGGTCGCGGTCGCGGGCGAGGAAGGCAACGAGCATTTCGCCCAGGGCCAGCAGCGCCGCCTGGGGCAGGACCCGCACGAGGGAGAGCCTCGTGTAGCACTTGAGCACGGCGCGCAGCTCGTGGCGGCGCTGCAGCATCTGCATGGTGACGGGGTGGCGTGGGTCGCCCTCGACCGGGACCGCCAGGGGCTCGAGGCCGCCGGCCACCGCCTCGCGGTGGCGTACGCGGGCCTCGGGCGCCACGACCACACGTGACCCGGCGACCTGGCAGCGCCAGGACAGGTCGAGGTCTTCGCCCATGGCGACGATGCCGGCGTCGAAGCCCCCGAGCTCTGCGAAAAGGTCGGCCCGGACCAGGATGCAGCCGCCGGGAGCGACGAAGACGTCACGCACCGCGTCGTGCTGGCCGTGATCCACCTCCCCGTCGACGATGCGGTCGACCACGGCGCCCGTCTTGTCGCAGCCCATGCCGACGTGCAGCAAAACGCTCGGGTCGTCCCAGTTGACGAATTTGGGCGACACCATGCCGGCGTTGGAGCGAAAGGACTCCTCGACCAGCTTGTGCACGGCATCGGGGTCGAGCGCCACGTCGTCGTGGCACAACAGGTAGAAGGCCGCGCCCTCGACCATGCCGAGCGCCTCGTTGGTCGACGCCCCGTACCCGGGCCGTCCCGGCAGGTGGCGCACGAAGGCGTCGGGCAGGAGGGCGGCCACCCGATCGGTGACCTCGGTCCCGTCCTCGCCGTTGGCCAGGACCAGCACGGAGAGCTCCTCGTAGTCCTGGGCGGCCAGGGAGGAGAGCGCCTCTTCGAACCAGGGCCCGGGGTCGGTCGTGACCACGACCGCCACCACGGCCGGCACTTGGGCGTCCATCAGGGGCCAGAGGCTATCGGGTTCGCGAAGTGCCCCTCAGGCACGGGTTTCGCTCGCTATGCTTGCAACTGTTTAACAAACGTGATACTGTAGTAACCGTTCGTAGGGGCTGGCCGGCAGCTCCCGCGTACGGATCGACAGTGTGAACCCGACCAGACAGGAGGCACCCCATGCCTGACGTAACCAACAACATCAACACCCTCTCCAAGGGCGTCACCGACCTCGCCCGCGACGCCGCCTACGTCGCCGTCGGCCTCGGCGTGCTGGCCTACCAGCGGGCCCAGGTGCAGCGGCTCGAGCTGCAGAACCGGCTGTCCCAGGACTTCTCGCTGGAACAGACCATCGGTGAGGTCCGCCACGGCGTGGCCAAGGGCTACGCGCAAATCGACGACCTGGCCGAGCAGGCCGTGCAGTTCGTCGAGACCACCTTCCAGCCCCTGGAGGACCGGCTGCCGCCCACGGTGACGCAGCTGACCATTCGGGCCCGCGAGCAGGGCCGTGAGGTGCGGAGCCAGATCCGCCACCTCGTCAGCGCCTAGGCGCCACCCCCCGACGCCCGCCGACAACGCTCGCCGTCAGTCCGCCTCCCACGAGGTGAGGACGTCGGCGAGCGTTGTCGCGAGCGGGATGCCCGGCTGCCACCCGGTGGCGGCCCGCAAGCGGGCGGCGTCGCCGCGCAGCACGGGCACGTCGACCGGCCGGACCAACTCCGGATCGGTCTCGAGCTGGAGGTCGGCCCCGGCCAGCTCGAGGAGCTGGGCCACCACGTCGGCCATGGCGACGTCCCGGCCCGAGCACACGTTGTAGACGGACCCCGCCTCTCCGCGCTCGACCAGGAGGCGGTAGGCGGCCACGACGTCGCGGACGTCGGTGAAGTCACGCCGGGTGGTCAGCGTCCCCACCCGCAGCGAACGGTGGCCCGAGCGCTTGGCCTCGACGATGCGCTTGGCCATCGCCGGCACGAAGAAGTTGGGCGACTGGCCCGGGCCGATGTGATTGAAGGGCCGGACGACGACGACGGGCTGGCTGTAGCCCCGCCAGGCCTGCAGCGCTACAGCCTCCGCCGCCAGCTTGCTGGCGGCATAGGGGCTAGCGGGCTCCGTCGGGGTGTCCTCGTCCAGAGGCAGCTGCCCGGGGCGCACCACGCCGTAGACCTCCGCCGAGCTCACAATGAGCACGCGGGGGGAGGCCGGAAGGGCGCGGGCGGCGGCGAGGACTTCGGCCGTGCCCAGGACGTTGACCCGCAGCACCTGGCTCGGGTCTTCCCAACTGTCGCCCACGTGGGTCATGGCGGCCAGGTGGTAAATGGCGTCGGGGAGGACGTCGGACATCACCCGGCGCACGGCGGCGGCATCCGCCACGTCCGTCTCGATGTCGATGACCGCAACCTCGTCACCCTTGTCCTTCAGGTGGGCGGCCAGCCACTGCCCCACAAACCCCTTGCCGCCGGTGATGAGCGCCCGCATCCGCCGAACCCTACTGCGAGGCCGCCAGCGCGATGTCATAGGCCCCGACGTGGGCGACCACACTGGCCTCCCAGGTCCGCTCAGCGGCCACGGCCAGGCCGAGGTTCCGGCGCTCGGTCCCGCGGCCGGCGGCGAGCCCCTCATCGAGGGCGTCGGCCAGGGCCGCCACGTCCCCGGGCGGCACGAGGAGCGCGGCGGCACCCCCCACCTCCGCCATGGCCGTCCCCTCGGTGGTGACGAGCGGTGTCCCGCAGGCCAGCGCCTCGAGGGCCGGCAGCCCGAACCCCTCCTCGAGGGCCGGGTAGGCCACGACGGCCGCCTGCCGCAGCAGCGCCGGCACCGCCCGGTCGGGCAGGTAGCCGGTCCGTATGATGCGGTCGGCGTGGTGAGCCGCCGCCAGAGCCCGTTCGGTCTCGGCC
>DATNLP010000419.1:0-8846 GCA_035602795.1 Acidimicrobiales bacterium
GA
Organism: Acidimicrobiales bacterium; assembly: GCA_035602795.1. Classification (GTDB taxonomy): domain Bacteria; phylum Actinomycetota; class Acidimicrobiia; order Acidimicrobiales; family RAAP-2; genus Bog-473. The sequence goes on from DATNLP010000419.1 coordinate 3, forward strand.
GCGTCCGGCCAGCCGCAACGCGTGGCGTCTGGTGGCCCGGCGACGAGGCGGGGGGGCGCCAGTTCACGGCCCTCTTTGCGGAAGAGCCCCTCCAGCTCGAGGGAGGCGAACCGATTGGTCCCGTCACCGTCGCCTATGAGACGTGGGGCCGCCCGTCGCCGACGGGCGACAACGCGGTCTTGATCGAGCACGCACTGACCGGGGACAGCCACGCCGCAGGCCCAGCCGGAGCGGGCCATCTCACCTCCGGTTGGTGGGATCCTCTCATCGGTCCTGGCGCGGCCATCGATACCGACCGTTGGTGGGTGATCTGTCCCAACGTGCTGGGTGGATGCCAGGGGACGACCGGACCGGCTTCTCCGTCTCCAGACGGGCCGCCGTGGGGGTCCCGGTTCCCGTCGATCACCATCAGGGACCAGGTCACCGTCGAGGCCGCACTGGCCGCCGCGCTCGGAATCGAGCGGTGGGCTGCGGTGATCGGCGGGTCGATGGGCGGCATGCGGGCCCTGGAATGGGCGGTCACCTATCCCGAGCGGGTGGAGAGGTTGATCGTCCTCGCCTGCGGGACGGCGGCGAGCGCAGAGCAGATCGCGCTGTGCGCGGTCCAGGCGCACGCCATCAGGCTGGATCCCGAATTCAAGGGAGGCGACTACTACGACGGAAAGTCCGGCGAGGGACCCCGATTGGGCCTGGGACTGGCCCGGCGCATTGGCCACATCAGCTACCGCTCCGAGCTCGAGCTCGCAACTCGTTTCGGGCGGGATCCCCAATCGGGCGAAGAGCCTCTGGCCGGTGGCCGTTATGCGGTCGAGAGCTACCTCGACCACCACGCGGACAAGTTGGGTCGGCGGTTCGATGCGAACAGCTATCTGGTGCTCAGCCGGGCGATGGACCACCACGACGTCGGGCGGGGCCGAGGTGGGGTCGAACGAGCAATGTCCTCCGTGCGGGCCAGATCGACCGTCGCCTCCATCGACTCGGACCGGCTGTATCCACCACGGCTGCAACACGAGATAGCCGAACTGCTGCCCGAGCGGCCCCAAGTCTCAGGCGTACATTCGCAGCACGGCCATGACGGATTCCTCATCGAGTCGGAACAGGTGAGCAAGGTCATCATCGCCGGTCTCGCAAAATGAGGGCACCGGGTGGGACGATCGCCGCAGTCTCGCCGATTTAGCTCCACGCTCGGGACTGTGAAACCTCCACCCACGCAGTCGACGCCGCGAAGACCGCGAAGACCGAGGAGACGGCAGGAGAGGCACTCATCGCATCGAAGACACACGGATTCGGTACCCCGGAGCGACGGGCGCAGGATCCGCTACAAATTGCACATGAGCGAGCTTCGACGCGGGATCGTTGAGCAGTCGGGGCGCGGGCCAACGCCGCGTCAATCTCGTTCAGCTGCTGGAACCTCTCCCGTCGGTGACGCTCGCGGTGACGAGGAACTCGGCTGTGCGCAAGGATCTCGGATCGCCAACTGAAGCAAGCCGCGCCCTGGGCTCTTATGAAAGTCCAGCTAGCCGAGGTTGCTGACGGACGGTGGGACTACCACCACCCCCTCGACGCAAGATAACACCCTTGTTGCATTGCGGCCGAATATGCGAAAACAGACGCACATAGACCGCGCACTGGAGGGGCTCCGCGGATGGATAAACGCATTCTTGGCCCGGAGCCCCCCCAACATGGGTGGGAGAGCCGTCCCGATTACCACCGTCGAGATGCACTGAGTTTCTGCAGTCGCGGGGTCGCACAGTTCCAACCAGCATGAGGATCTGGCCAACGCCGAGGCCGTCGATGGGTACGGTCCGAAAGGTTCTCGAATGAACCGTGCAGTGGGACGGGTCGCCTGGTACCGGTTCGGCGTCACGTTCGGCCACCGCCTCGGAGGCTACGTGGCCATCACCCTGCTGCTCGGTGGCATCGGCGGCATCGCCATGGGCTCGACCGCAGCAGCACGACGAACGGATTCGTCGTTCTCGACGTTCTTGGCCAGCACGAGTCCTTCGAACCTGCAGGTCATCCCTGCGCCGAGCAGTGGACCCAACTATTCCCCGGCGATGACGGAGCTTTTATCCCACCTGCCTCATGTGAAGCATGTCGAGGAAGCTTCGATCATCCAATCCGTCTTTCCGCTCGGGCGAAATGGGCTCGCGGCCATCTCGGATGCCGCAATCAGGGACGTGACGCCGCTGGGCAGCGTCGATGGATTCGGCTTCACCCAGGATCGTGCCACGGTGATCGCCGGACGTATGGCCGAGCCATCGCGTCCCGATGAAGTCGTCATGACCGCCGCAGCGGCGAGGCTCCTGGGCGTCCATGTCGGTTCGACGATGCGACTGGGCCTCTACACCGCTGCGCAAATGAACAACGTTGCTGAGCCCGGAATCCCGACGGTCACGCCCTACCGCAGAATCGACGCTCATGTCGTCGGTCTGGTCGTCGTGAACACGGGAGTCATACAAGACCAAATCGATCAGTATCCGACCTATCTCCTCTACACGCCGGCGCTGACCCATGAGCTGCTGGCTCCGCCTCTACTGGGTGGTGAGGGATGGACCGACTACGGACTTCAACTCGATCACGGTGACGCGAACGTCACAACAGTGGAGCGCGAAATCAACCAGTCCGTACCAGCGGGAACACTGTTGCTCTACCACGTGACCTCGACAGTGGAGGCCGAGGCGCAGCGGGCGATCGCACCTGAGGTCATTGCACTTTGGGCCTTTGGGCTCATCGCCACCCTCGCAACCTTCCTTGTCGTCCTGCAAGCTGTCTCACGTCAGCTCGAGACCCAGAGCGAGGAGCGAGAAGTGCTCCGCGCGTTGGGCGGTGACACCTGGATGACCGCTGCCGACGGGCTGATCGGCATCGTTGGCTCCATCGTCGCCGGCTCCATATTGGCGGTCGTCGTCGCCACCGCCCTGTCTCCGCTGTCGCCGATCGGTCCCGTCCGGCCCGTGTATCCGGACCCTGGAATCTCCTTCGACTGGTCGGTACTTGGTCTCGGAATGGCCTTGTTCATCATCGGTCTCGCCGGCGCATCCGTGGTGCTCGCCATCCGCAAGAACCCCGTCCGTCTCGCCAAAAGAGCCTCATACGTGTCATATCGCCCTCCGCTCGCTCTGCGGGCTGCTGCCGCATCAGGCCTTCCGGCATCCGCGGTGGCCGGGTCGCTCTTTGCGCTGGCGCCGGGACACGGCAGGTCGTTCGCTCCAATCCGTTCGGTCATGTTCGGAGCCCTGGTGGCCGTAGTCACGGTGGTCTCCACCCTTACGTTCGGCAGCAGCCTGCAGACACTGGTTGCACAACCCAAGCTCTACGGGTGGAACTGGACCGATGCCTTACAACCCGTTTCGGACCCAGTCAGCGCAATGCCAAAAGAGTTCCTATCGCTCGTGAAAGGCGATCCGGATCTCGCTGCCTGGACACCGGTCCAGTTTTTCACCTTTGAGCTTGACGGCCAGGCCGTCCCCTTCATGTTCGAGCCGCCAGCGGCCAAGATCAGCCCCCCGCTGCTGTCGGGGCACGCCGTTACTGGCCCGGATCAGGTGGTACTTGGCCCAGCCACGTTGGCGGATATCCACAAGCAGGTCGGTGACACCGTCGAGGTCAGTTACGAGGGAAAGCACGGAACCCTGCATATCGTCGGCACCGCGACATTTCCGGCCATCGGCATAAACGGGACGCTGCATCCCTCAACCGGCTCGGGGGCGGTCGCGTCCACCCAGGTCCTCCCCGAGCCCCCAGATCCGGTCTGCGGACTTCCGGCGGACATGGTGCTCATCCGGATGCGATCGTCGGTCGATCCGGCGGCCGCCCAGGCGGACATGCACCGCATTGCGACCGCGACGAACCGGATCTTCTCCTCCCTGCCCGAGCAGAGCAATTGCTATGACGACGCGGTAACCGTGTTGCCCGTCCAGCGCCCAGCGGAGATCACTGACTACCGCACCATCGGCTCGACGCCCACTCTGCTCGCGGCTGCGCTGGCACTGGCGGCCGTGACCGCGCTGGGCCTGACGCTTGCGAGCTCGGTGCGGCGCCGACGGCGCGATTTGGCGACACTCAAAGCTCTGGGGTTCACGAGGCGTCAGCTGCTCTCCACCGTGTGTTGGCAGTCGTCGATGACGGTAGGAGTCGGGATCCTCGTCGGCATACCGGTCGGCGTCGCGCTCGGTCGCTGGTTGTGGACTCTGTTCGCCCGGGAGATCTACGTCGTCCCGGCGCCCGCTGTACCCGTGCTGTCAGTGATCCTTGTCGCCATCGGGGCATTGGTCTTCGCAAATCTTGTCGCCATAATTCCTGGACGTATTGCCGCTCGCACGCCAACGGCGCGTCTGTTGCAGTCCGAATGATCGGCGGAGCATATTGCGGGATGAGAACCCAAAAAAGGGGGCTCGTCCACGGAAGCCGAACGAGACCACCGCTTGGCCATCCGAATTGGCAATCAATCAGCGCTCCCAGAAGGACCTAGACGAATTGGACGGACTGAAGGTCGAGTTCAGGAGCCCTAGCGCGCACCAGCACACACGGGGTCGACAAACCAGATCGGCCTCCGAATCTGCAGGTCGGTGGTTCGGGTCCCTCCGAGCGCGCAGACAGACGTCCGAGCGCGTCCGGTTCGGCTAAATCCCGTTTGCTGTGAGAAGTGCTTCAGTTGCTGAAGCCGAGGAAGGTCTCGCGGCGACCCGCTGGTGGGCCAATGTTCGTGCGGTTGCGGCGTCACCCATGCGGGCCGCTGCCGCGATGATGGTCAGGTCGACAATGTCTCGCTGAGCATGGCTGCCACCGACCGCACTGGCGAAAGGGCGCGCTTCGGTCAGGAGATCGAACGCGCGCTCGTAGCGCTGTGCCGAGAACGAACTGAATCCTTCGAGCAGCGTGAGACCCACCTGCTCGGCAACCAATCGGTTGGTACCCGAAGTGCGTCTGCGATTGCCTGTCAACACCCGCTCGTTGAGGTCATCAGCTCCGGCCAGGCCGAAGACCATGACGGCGTGCCAATCATTGAAGATATAGATGGGGTCATTGAGCACTGACTCGATGTCGGCGGCCAATGGCTGCACGCGATCCCCCAGGTCATGTGCGAAGAGCGAGAGCCGCCACAACAAGGCGGCGGCGTCAACCAGGTCGAGCCATTCGGTTGAGCGGGCGCTTCGAATCGGCCCGTCGTAGATCGAGAGTGCTTCATCGATCCTCCCCACTTCGATGTGGTACAGCGCATAGTGCCACCAGTTGTGGACCGCGAAGAAGCTGGACGACCAATGCCGCGATGAGACGTCCAAAAAGGCGACCCCCTCCCGTTGTCTTCCCTGCATTTCGAAGACATGCGCCAGTGCATGGCTCGCCCATGTGTCGCGGGGTTCCTTCTGGAGTGCCGCCCGTGCCCGGACCTCGGCCTGTTGGTAGTCACCGGTCTCTTCCAAGCCGAAGGCGTACATGCCCTGGAGGTAGCCCCAACCCGACCTCTCGGGAGGCCATGCGCCCAGCACTCCGGCTACGACGCCCAAGAGGTCTTTGCTCTGTCCGAGAAAGAAGTACAGGTCTTGAGCGACCTTGAGAGCCAGGAGGTCGCGAGAGTCGTGAAGGAGGGCTCGCTCGAGGTAGTGCGTGGCATCGTCCCACTGGCCTGAGGCCCAGGAGTGCGCGGCACGCAGGTGGAGCACCTCACGCTCGCCGAGATCGGCGATGCCGTCCATGTCCTCGAGGACCTTGCGGGCATTCGAGACACCGTCCGTTGACGTCGCGTAGAGGTACAGATACGCACGCAGGATGTGCCCCAACACCAAGTCATCGTCGGCGGTCACGGCCGCGTTTGCTGCGCCGAGGGGGTCACCATTGAGCGAGACCAGGGCTTCGACGCCAGCATTGAACAGCGGAACACCGTGCTCGTTGCCGCTCTTGAGTGCTGCGCCCCAGCGGTCTGTTCTCACTTCACCCATTTGGACGTCCTCTCAACGCCAGCAGCCGACTCAGTATATCGAAAGTTGACTAACTCAGTCGGGTTTGTAGGATGAGCACTGAGGGGTTGCCCTCGCCGTACCAGCCGTCCGGCGAGGGTTGCGGCTCGTAGGTGCCGGTGACGAGGCCGCCCGCCGTGCCGGGTGCTAACGGCGTGTAGGTGTTGTCGTTACAGGTGGTCCCGTGCTCTCTTCTGCCCGTTCGAGCGGACGAGGATCAAAGTATCCTAATCCGATCAGATTGGTAAGGTATAATCTGGGACAGAGAGATCGGCTTGGATGGGCCGAGGCGCGTTGGGACCAGCGCGGCGCCCCATCTCGACGAACGAGAAAGCAGGTCCGGGGTCATGGGCATCACCCTGCACTGGTTCCTACCGACATCAGGTGACAGCCGCAACGTGGTGCCTGGCGTGGGCGGACACGGTCGCCCGGCCTCGATCGACTACCTGGCACAGATCGCCCGCGCCGCCGACCACCTCGGATTCGACGCCGTCCTGACCCCGACGGGGACATGGTGCGAGGACGCCTGGCTCGTGACTTCCGTCCTGAGCCAGCACACCGCCAGGCTGCGATTCCTCGTTGCCTTCCGGCCTGGCATCACCAATCCCACGCTCGCCGCCCAGCAGGCCGCCACCTTCCAGCGGCTCACCAACGGCCGCCTTCTGATCAACATCGTGACCGGCGGAGATGCATTCGAGCAGCGGCGATTCGGCGACTGGCTCTCCCACGACGAGCGCTACGCCCGAACGGACGAGTTCTTGAAAATTCTGCGGGGGGCGTGGAGCGGAGCGCCCTTCGACTTCGAGGGCTGGCACTACAAGGTTCGGGGCGCTGCGACCATGGCGCCCCCCGACCCGATCCCCGAGGTCTTCTTCGGAGGGGCATCGAGCGTCGCCGAGGACGTTGCCGCCCGGAATGTCGACGTCTACCTCTTGTGGGGCGAGCCACCAGAGATGGCCCGGGAGCGGATCGAGAGGGTCCGGGAGAAGGCGGCGGCGCAGGATCGGACCATCCGCTTCGGCATGCGGCTCCACGTGATCACCCGGGACACCGAGCACGAGGCGTGGGCCGAGGCCACTCGTCTGCTCGACACGATGGATCCCACCCTCATCGACGCCGCGCAGCAGCTTCTCAAGTCGAGCGAGTCCGTGGGGCAACAGCGCATGCGGTCGCTCCACCACGGCAGCCGCGACGACCTCGAGGTAAGCCCCAACCTGTGGGCCGGCATCGGGCTGGTACGCCCTGGTGCGGGCACCGCCCTGGTCGGAAGCCACGAACAGGTGGCAGAGCGCATCTTTGAGTACCACCAGCTCGGGCTGGACGAGTTCATCCTGTCGGGTCACCCACATCTCGAAGAGGCCTACGCCGTGGGTGAGGGTGTGCTGCCGCGACTGACCAGAGCCGTTGCGGGTCCTAGCCGCACCGAGTCTCTCGCAGCTCCGTGGGGTGTCCGGCACCTGACCGCAACGCCCGCCACGGTACGTTAGGCCTGCTGTGACTTCCGAAGCACCGCCCGGGCTCCATCTCGCCGTGGCGCTCGACGGCGCGGGCTGGCACCCCTCGGCCTGGAGGGAGCCTGACGCCCGGCCCCTGGAGCTGTTCTCCGCGCGTTACTGGGTCGACCTGGTGCAAGAGGCCGAGTGGGGTCTGCTCGATTTTGTGACCATCGAGGACTCCATGGCGGCGCAGTCGACTGGCCGAGGGATCCCCGACGAACGAACGGACCGGGTGCGAGGACGTCTCGATGCGGTCCTCATAGCGGCGCGGATAGCGCCCACCACGTCGGCCATCGGCATCGTGCCGGTGGCCACGACGACGCATACCGAGCCGTTCCACGTCTCCAAATCCATCGCCACCCTGGACTACGTGAGCCACGGGCGCGCCGGGCTGCAAGCACGGATCTCCGCCGCCCCCCTCGAGGCCCGTCAGTTCGGGCGACGCGTCATCGCCGATCCCAACTCGACCGATGTCGGGTCCACACAAGAGGTCGATTCGATCACCGACCTCTTCGACGAGGCGGCCGACTTCTTGGAGGTCGCCCGGCGGCTCTGGGACAGCTGGGAAGACGACGCCGAGATCCGCGATGACGCCACCGGGAGGTTCCTCGACCGCGACAAGGTCCACTACATCGACTTCGAGGGTCGATGGTTCTCGGTGAAGGGACCCTCGATCACGCCCAGGCCACCTCAGGGCCAACCGGTGGTGTCGGTACTCGCCCACGTGCCGCCGGCCTTCCACCTGGCCGCCCGCAGCGCAGACGTGGTCTTCACGACGCCGACCAATGCGGACTCGGCCCGTTCGATCGTTCGTGCGGTCCGCACGTCCGAGGCGGACGCCTCCCGCCCGGGGGAGCCCCTGCGGATCTTCGCCGATCTGGTCGTATTCCTGGACGACGACGCGGAGACGGCAGCACGCCGAAAGGACCGAATGGACCAGCGCCTCGGCCGGCCGCTGCGCTCCGATGCCGCCGTCTTCGTCGGCACTCCCTCCGCCTTGATCACCTTGATGACCGAGTGGCAGGCGGCGGGCATCGAGGGTTTCCGACTTCGGCCCGGCGCGATCCCTCACGACCTCGAGGCGATCAGCCACGAACTGGTCGGGGCACTGCAGGACCGATCGGCCTTCCGGCGCCACTACGAGGACGCGACCTTGCGGGCCCGCCTGGGACTCCCCCGCCCCGCCAACCGGTACGCGCTGACATGAGGCGGACCCTGCTGGTGAACCGGACAAATCGAGAACTCCACCGATGACGGGACGACCACGGCAGGTGCATCTCGCCGCTCACTTTCCCGGCGTGAACAACACCACGGTGTGGAGCGACCCCGATGCCGGGAGCCATATCGCATTCGCTTCATTCGTGAAGCTGGCCCAGACGGCCGAGCGG
>DATNLP010000420.1:0-2656 GCA_035602795.1 Acidimicrobiales bacterium
TAGGACCTGGCGCCGGCCACGATGCCACCCGAAATGAGCTGCCAGACCTGCTCGGCGGCGCGTCCGGCATCGTCGCGCTCGATCCCACTGATAGTGGGCGCGTAGGCGGCGTTGAACATGATGGTGGAGAGCAGGGTGCCCGCGTCCTCTTCGTGCTCGACGCCCGGCCGCACGACGCCCGCCTCGACCGCGTCGGCCAGGATCTTCTCGGCCAGGGCGACGAGCGGGACGAAGGCCCGTGACGCCTCCGCCTGGTGGCCGGTGAGCAGCTCGTGTGAGAACTCCGCCATGACCGGGGTCGGATTGTTCTTGGAGGCCCGCCCCTTCGGCGCCGGCAGGCACATGCGGTAGTACTCCACGACGAAGGCATGCAGCCGGTCGAGGGGCGTGGTCTCCTTGTAGACGAGCTCCTCCAGACGGTCGGCCGTGGAGCGGATGGCCTCGTCGAAGAGAGCGAGCAGCAGCTCGTGCTTGCCGGCGAAGTACTGGTAGAAGCTGCGCAGGGACTGCCCGGAGCGGTCGACGACCTCTTGGACGGTGAACTCCTTGCCGGACTCGGCGCTGGCCAACAGCTCGAAGCCAGCGTCGAGGAAGCGCTGGACCCGACCCTCGCTCCGCACCCGGGCCGAGTCGAGGGAGCGGGCCACCGCCAGGTCCCGCCGGCGCATCGGCGCGTCGGCCGGGGAAGCGGGGTTGTCAGCGGGGGGCATCGGCTCAGTGTACAAGGTTCCCCCTATTTGAGAGTATGACTCTCCCCACGGCAGGGTCCGCTGGTACATCAATCTGCACTGCCAATTCCACCGCCTGGCACCGGTTTTGGCCGCGCCGACGGTCGTCGTGGCCAGGGACGGGACCCGGGACAGCCCAGCATGACCAATTGCAGATTTGGAGAATCTTGTTATCGTTGGGCGCTATGGACCCGGGCCTGATCGCCGACATCATCGACCTCCAGCAGGTGCTCGCTCGCTACGCCGTCGGCATGACGCAGGACGACATCGAGGCCGTGATGGAGGTGTTCACGCCGGACGGCACCTACAGCGCCTTCGGGTCGACTTATACCTTGAAGGATTTCCCCACCCTCGTGGCCGCCGCCCCCAAGGGCCTGTTCCTCACCGGGACGCCTGTCCTCGACCTCGACGGCGACACAGGCAGCGGCTACCAGACTCTCTGCTTCGTGGACCAGACCACCCACGACATGCGCATCGGTTGGTACACCGACACCTACCGGCGCACTGAGAAGGGCTGGCGCCTGGCCACGCGGGCCATGACCTTCCAGCGGCGCAGCGGCGCCCGCGACTCGGGCAAGGCGCACGATCCGACGAGGCCGCTGCCCACGGAGTCTGACGAGGCGGACGGCTAGCTATTTCTGCCGCCCTGGATCTCGCCTCGTTCAAGGTCGCCGTCGACGACTGGCTCGACGAGCACGCCGACGAGCTGGCGCCCGCCTTCGTGGGCATCGGGACACTCGACGAGCAGATGGCGCAGATACGCAAGGTCATGCGCCTCACCTACGACGCCGGCTTCATGTCCATGGGCTGGCCCGAGCGCGTCGGCGGGCTCGGTGGCTCCAACCTGCTGCGGGCCTACCTGGCCGAGGCCCTGACCTCGCGCGATCTGGTGGAGGCCGGCCTCTACTCCCTGCCTGAGGTGCTGGCGCCCACCATGATCGACTTTGCCCCAGAGGAGTTGGCGGCGGAAATGGTGCCGCCGCTCCTGCGCGGCGACGAGGTGTGGTGCCAGGGCTTCTCGGAGCCGGGCACGGGCAGCAACCTGGCCTCTCTCACCTGCCGGGCGACCCGCACGGACGAGGGGTGGCAGGTCAACGGGCAGAAGGTGTGGACAAGCGTGGCCCAGTTCGCCTCGCGCTGCGTACTGCTGACGCGCACCGGCTCGGTCGAGTCGGCCCATCGTGGCATCACGGCGCTGTTCGTCGACATGGACACGCCCGGCATCACGGTACGCCCGATCGAGACGATGCACGGCAGTCCCGAGTTCTGCGAGGTCTTCTACGACGACGTTTTCGTGCCCCACGAGCGCCTGCTGGGCGAGGTCGACCGCGGCTGGTCGATCGCTATGGACCTGTTGCCCTACGAGCGCAGCACCGCGCTGTGGCAGCGCGCCGCCTTCCTGCAGCGCCGCCTCGAACAGCTGGTGGCGACGGCGCCCGCCGGCGCGCTGGACCCGGCGGCCGTGGGCGAGGTGACCCAGCTGGTGCTGGCTTTCCGGGCGCGCTCGCGCGCCACGCAGTGGCGGCTGGCGGGTGGCGACGAACTGGGTGCGGAGACCTCCATCGACAAGGTGCTCCTGGCCACGGCGGAGCAGGCGCTGTTCGACCTGGTGGCCGAAGGGCTCGGGGCGGAGGTGGCCCTGGGCGACGATGCGGCGAGCACGCAGTGGCGCGACGAGTTCCTCTACTCGCGCGCGGCGTCCATTTACGGCGGCAGCGCCGAGATACAGCGCAACATCATCGCCCGCCGTCTGCTGGCGCTCGGAGACGATCGCTAATGGACGCGGCGGAGCGCGAGCTCTTCGAGGGTGCCATCCGGCGCGCCGCCGAGTCGAACAGTGGGGCGGAGCTCGACGCCGCTCTCGAGGACCTCGGCTGGGCCGACGCACTCGAAGACGACCGGCGCACCGCCGTCTCGCTGCTGTTCGA
>DATNLP010000421.1:0-3357 GCA_035602795.1 Acidimicrobiales bacterium
TGACGGCGAGACCTCCGGCCGACACGTCGTGCACGGCACCGATCGGGCCGGGTTCCCCCGCCACCTGCGCCGCCACCAGCGTCACCACCAGCGAGCACACCGCCTGGTGCGCGGCGGCGTCGAGGATGGGCACCGCGCCGCCGCGGTGGCCCCGGCACTCGGCCGCCCAGCGCGTGCCCTCCAGAAGGAACGGTCCCTCGTGCGCGCCGAGCACGACGAGCGCATCGCCCTGCGACCACGCGAGTCCGGGCGGACGCGCGCGCACCGCGTCGACCAGTCCGAGGACGCCGAGCACCGGCGTGGGATCGATGTCCGCCCCCGCGCTCTCGTTGTAGAAGCTGACGTTGCCCCCGATCACCGGGAGGTCGTAGGCGCGGCAGGCCGCCGCCAGGCCGTCGATGCACTCGGACAGCTGCCACATCACCTCGGGGTGTTCGGGGTTGCCGAAGTTGAGACAGTTGACGACGGCGACCGGGGTGGCGCCGACACAGGCCAGGTTGGCCACGCCCTCGGCCAGGACGAGCGCCGTGCCGCGGCGCGGATCGAGCGCGCACGCCCGCGGGTTGGAGTCGGTGGTGACGGCGACGCCGCGGTCAGAGCGCGGCAGTCCGGGCCCGGCCAGCCGGAGGAGCGCCGCGTCGGCGCCGGGCCCGACGACGGTGTTGAGGAAGAGCTGGTGGTCGTACTGGCAATAGACCCAGCGGGGGGACTGCAGCAGCGCCAGCAGATCGGCGGCGCAGTCGCCCGGCGGCTCGAGCGGCGCGGCGGCGCGGCGCGGCGGCGCCTGGCGCGGGCGGTCGTAGAGCGGCGCGTCGTCGGAGAGGGACGCGGCGGGAACGTCGGCCAGCACCGGCCCGTCGAAGCCGTCGCGGATGCGCAGCCGCCCGCCGCCGTCCGGCTCGGGCCGGGTCACCTTCCCGACCACGGTCGCCCGCACCTCCCACTTGGCGCAGATGGCGGCCACCTCGGGCCAGGACTCGGGCGTGACGATGGCGAGCATGCGCTCCTGGCTCTCGCTGGTCATCACCTCCCAGGGCTCCATCCCGTCCTCGCGTCGGGGCACGGCCGACACGTCGACGTCCATGCCCACGCCGCCGCGTCCGGCCGTCTCGCTGGTGGCACAGGCCAGGCCGGCTCCACCCAGGTCCTGGATGCCGACCACGAGCTTCGTGTCGAGCAGCTCGAGGCAGGCCTCGATCAGGCGCTTCTCCTCGAAGGGGTCGCCCACCTGCACGCTCGGGCGCTTGCTGTCGTCGGCTACGCCCTCGTCCCCGCTGAAGCCGGCCGAGGCGAGCACGCTCACGCCGCCGATGCCGTCGCGCCCGGTGCTCGAACCGAGCAGAACGGCCAGGTTCCCCGGTCCCGACGCGATGCCCAGCACGAGGCGCTCCGTGGGCAGCGCGCCCAGGCACAGCACGTTGACGAGCGGATTCTGGGCGTAGCAGGGGTCGAAGGTGAGCTCGCCCCCGACGGTGGGCACGCCGACCGAATTGCCGTAGCCCGAGATCCCGCTCACCACGCCCTCGACCAGCCAGCGCTGCCGGGCGTCGTCGGGCGGCCCGAAGAACAGCGGGTCCATGACGGCCAGCGGGCGGGCGCCCATGGTGAACACGTCGCGCAAGATGCCCCCCACGCCGGTCGCCGCGCCCTGGTACGGCTCGATGGCCGAGGGGTGGTTGTGGCTCTCTATCCGGATGGCGACGGCGATACCGTCGCCGGCATCGATCACGCCGGCGTTCTCGCCCGGCCCGACCAGCACCCGCGGTCCCTCGGTGGGGAGGCGGCGCAGGTGCAGGCGCGACGACTTGTAGGAGCAGTGCTCGCTCCACATGACCGCATAGAGGGCCAGCTCGAGGTGGTTGGGCGGGCGGCCCAGAATTTTGCCCACGGCCTCGAACTCGTCGTCGGTGAGGCCGAGCGCCCGATGCAGCGACTCCTCCCCCGTCGAGTGGTCGGGCGACGCCTCGGCCGGAGGTGACATGGTGCCCTAACGATAGAGGCCGCGGGGGATCGTCACGCACCTCTCGGCGCGTCCCCGGAGGGCAGTCGGTACGCTGCCGCGACGAGCGTGCGGGGAGGTACGGGAGTGGCCATGACCGATGCGGGTGCCGGGCAGTCCACGGCGCCGGCGGACATTCTGATCGACCCGGCGGCACCGTGGGGCTACACCAGGTCCGCCGCGCGGCAGCAGGAGTTCGAGCAGGCCGCCGCCGCGCTCCTGGCCGCCGACGGCTGGCAGGGCGAGTTGGTGGCCGACCTGGCCCTGGAGGGCGGGGGGGTCAAGGGCATCGGCATCGTCGGCGCCGTCTCGGCGTTGGCCGAGGCCGGCTACCGCTTCCAGCGCGTGGCCGGCTCCAGCGCGGGCGCCATCGCAGCCGCCCTCATCGCCGCCATCGCCAAGAAGGGGGAGCCCGACGGGATGCAGGCTCTCCACGGGTACCTGGACAACCTCACCTTCACCGAGTTCATGCCGCAGGGGAAGGTGCACGCGTTCATGGACCACCACTTCGGTCAGGCCGGCGAGCTCCTGTCCGACGCCGAGGTCCTCACCCACCGGATGGGCGTCTACTCGGGCGACTACCTCTTCACCTGGCTGCGACCGATCATGAACCAGACGCTCGGTGTCACCACCTTCGAGGACCTGAAGATCACGCCCGAAGAGGACCCGGGGATGAGCCTGCCCGAGAACAAGCGCTACCGGCTCGTGGTGCACACCTCCGACATCACTCGCGGCGAGCTGGTGCAGCTGCCGTGGGACTACGGCTTCTACGGTCAGAACCGCGACACCCAGGACGTGGTGGCGGCGGTGCGGGCCTCCATGTCCATTCCCTTCTTCTTCGAGCCGGTGACCTTCGACGCCCTTCCGGCCGACGTCAGCGTGCCCGGCCCGGCCGGAGCTGCGATCCCGGTCCACTACGACGGCGGCACGGTCACCTGGGTGGACGGCGGCATGCTGCGCAACTTCCCGATCAACGCGTTCGACCGCGAGGACGGCGGACCGCCGCGCTGGCCCACCATCGGCGTCAAGCTCTCCTCGCTGCAGACCCGGTACCCCGCCTCCAAGGCCTCCAGCACGGCCTATGGCGAGGGGCGCGGCTGCCTGCACACGATGATGAACGAGTGGGACGCCTACAGCGTCGACGCGGCGACCGCCGGCCGCACCATCTTCGTCGACAACGCCGGCGTCGGGACGACCGAGTTCGACCTGAGCCAGGACAAGCGCGACGAGCTCTTCGTCAGCGGCGTGACGGCATCCACCAACTTCATCATCGAGATGGGCGGCCGCGGCCACGTGCCGCGCTCGGAGGCCGAGGCGCGTCAGCTCGTGCTCGAGCGGCGCCCGGCGAGCTGACCCGG
>DATNLP010000422.1:0-11826 GCA_035602795.1 Acidimicrobiales bacterium
CCTCGGCCCTCCTGGCCGACTGGGGGGCCGAGATCATCAAGATCGAGCCGACCGAGCGCGGCGACGCCATGCGCGGACTGGCCGCCACCGGCGTCATGCCGCTGACCGGCGACGTCCACCCCCTCATGGAGCACTCGAACCGCGGCAAGCGCAGCCTGGCCCTCGACCTCGGCTCGCCCGACGGCCTCGAGATCCTCTACAAGCTGGCGGAGACGGCCGACGTATTTCTGATCAACAAGCTGCCGCGGGTACGCAAGAAGCTCAAGATCGAGCTCGAGGACATCCGCGCCCACAACCCGAACATCATTTACGTGGCCGGTACGGGGCAAGGCGAGCGTGGGCCCGACGCCGACAAGGGCTCGTACGACGCGCTGTCGTTCTGGTACCGGGCCGGGGTGGCGCTGGGCGTCAAGCCGGCCGACCAGGACCTGATGCCGGGGCCGCCCGGGCCGGGCTTCGGCGACTCCATCGGCGCCATGACCATCGCCGGCGGGATCATGGGCGCGCTGTACCACCGCGAGCGCACCGGTGAGGCCACCACCGTCGACGTGTCGCTCCTCAGCTCGGGCATGTGGGCCATGGGTCAGGCCTACGCACTCTCACTGCTGCTCAACCGGCCCTGGCACGGGCCTCCCTCCAACGCGCCGCGACTCAACCCGCTCGTGCGCAACTACCAGACGAAGGACGAGCGCCAGCTGTCCCTGTGCTGCCTGCAGGCCACCCGCTACTGGGGCGAGCTGTGCGGGCTGGTGGGCCGACCCGAGGCGGCGACCGACCCGCGCTTTGCCGACCATGAGTCGCTCATGGAGAACACGGCTGACGCGCAGGCACTGATGGAGACTGCGTTCGCCGAGCGGCCGCTGACGGAATGGCGCGAGCGGCTGGCCGACTTCACGGGGCAGTGGTGCGTCGTGCAGGACACGCTCGAGGCCGCCACGGTCGATCCGCAGGTGGCGGCCAACGGGTACATGCAGGACTGCGCCACGGCGTCGGGGACACCCTTCCAGCTCGTGGCGGCGCCGGTGCAGTTCGGCGGCGAGGCCGCGCCCGTCGGCCGGTCGCCCGAGTTCAACGAACACGGCGACGACATCCTGGCCGAGCTCGGAATCGACTGGGATACCATCGTGGACCTCAAGGTCCGTTCCGTCGTCGGGTGACGAGCACGCCTTCCGCCCGTTTTTCAATCGTCTATTTGCCAGGAGGAAACTGATGGGAACGTTCGACGCATTTCGCTACGACGGCAAGCGCGTACTGGTGGTCGGGGGTGCGACCGGCATGGGCGCCGCCGCGGCGGAACTGGCCCAGGACGCCGGAGCCGAGGTCGTGGTCATGGACTACGCCGAGGTGAAACTGCCCGGCGCCAAGGCCATCCACGTCAACCTAGGCGAGAAGGAATCCATCGACAAGGCGGTCGACGAGTGCGGTGGTCCCGTGCACGCGCTGATGGCCTGCGCGGGGGTGGCCGACGGCACGCCCAACATCGAGAAGATCAACTTCGCCGGGCACCGCCACCTGATTGAGCGCATGCTGGCGGGCGGCATGTTGCCGCGGGGCTCGGCCATCGGCTTCATCTCCTCGGCGGCCGGCCTCGGCTGGGAGGCCAGCTGGGACCAGGTGAAGGAGTACCTGGACACGCCCGACTTCGACTCGGCCTCGGCCTGGGCCATCGAGCATGGCTGGGCCGACTACTTCCACTCCAAGCAGGCCGTGTGCGGCTACGTGGCCCGGGAGGCCTTCGGGCTGCTCAAGCAGGGCATCCGCATCAACGCGATCTGCCCCGGGCCGACCGACACCCCCCTGGCCCAGGCCAACGCCGAGATGTGGCTGGGCTTCGGGGCCGACTTCCGCGAAGAGACGGGGATCGAGGCCTCGACTCCGCTCGAGCAGGCCTACCCGCTGGTCTTCCTCTGCAGCGACGCGGCAGCGGCCATCTCGGGCCAGACGCTGATCAGCGACGTCGGCTACGTCAGCTCGGGGATCACCGAGTCGTTCCCGCCGGCCGCTGCGGCGGCCGGCTTCCTGCTGGGCCGGATGTAAGCACCGGCGCCGACCGGCGCCGGCACGCGGATGAGAGCCCTATGACCACAACGGTGAACGGCGAACCCGGCGCGGGCGAGCGGCGACACGTCCTCCAGGACCTGGGGTGGGCGATGACCCGTTCGGGGGATGCGTTGCGCGGCTCGGCCACGGTCGTGCCCGAGATGCTCGTCCCCGGAACAGGCCACCTGCGCCTGTCCATTTTGGCGATTTGGGCCGACGTCATGGCCGGCACGCTGGCTGCGTCCACCATCCACCCGCGCGTCCCGGTCACACTCGAGCTCGACGTCCACCTCTACGTGCCACCGCCCGGCGCCGGAGTCGTACGGGGCCAGGCGAGAATCGTGAAGTCGGGCCGCTCGGTGTTCGTCGCCAGCGTCGACTTCACGACCGAAGACAGCGAGGCCATCGGCTTCGCCGCCGCCTCCTTCATGCCCGCCCCCGACGTGCGGTTGACCTTCGAGACCCCGCTCAGCGTGGACCAGCCCGGACCACCGGTGCGGACGCGGCTGACCGTCCCGTTCGCCGAACGGGCCGGGTGCAGGCGCACGGCGCCCGGCGAGGCGGTGCTGGCCCGTTCGGACGAGTCCCTGAACGCGTCGAACACACTGAACGGCGGCCTGATCGCGTTGGCGGCGGAGGAGGCGGCGCTGTCCCTCGCCCCCGGCGCCACGCTGGCCTCGCTCGACCTGCGCTACCTGCAACCGGTGCGTGTCGGCCCCGCCGTGGCCCAGGCCGACGTGCGCGACGGGCTCGGACGGGTCGAGGTGCACGATGCCGGCAACGAGGATCGCCTATGCGTCGTGGCGACGTGCCGCACGTTCGGACCGTAGGTTGGAGGCCAGATGAGAGAGCAGCGCCGCGGCCACAAGGTGGCGATGTCGAGCGAAGAGCGTGACGCCTTCCTGGCCGAGGAGCGCACCTGCCGCGTGGCCAGCATCGGCGGTGACGGCTCACCGCACGTGACGCCATTGTGGTTCGCCTGGGACGGCACGTCGCTGTGGCTGACCTCCATCGTGCGCAGCCAGCGCTGGGCCGACCTGCAGCGCGACAACCGGGTCAGCGTCATTGTCGATACCGGCCGGGAGTTCACCGAGCTGCGCGGGGTGGAGCTCCGGGGCGTGGTCGAGGTGGTGGGCGAGGTGCCGAGGACGGGCGAACCGGTCTCCGAGCTCGAGACGCCCGAACGGATCTTCGCCGACAAGTACGCCGGCGGGAGCGTCCACCACGACGGCCGGCACGCCTGGCTCCGGGTCACCCCGGACAAGATCGTGAGCTGGGACTTCCGAAAGATGATGGGCTGAGAGGAGCTCTGCATGACCGCACAACGCTGCGTGGCCGAAGGCTTGTTCGAATGGCCGTCCCCCGAGCCGCGGGTGCAGGCCTCGCGCTGTGACCGCTGCGCCTTCATCACCTTCCCGGCTCAGGACGCCTGCCCGAGCTGCGGCGGCGACGCCGTGACGCCCACCCTCCTGTCGCGGACGGGGACGCTGTGGACGTGGACCCGCCAGCGCTTCCAGCCCAAGAACCCGCCCTACCTCGGGCGGGAGCCGGCGGCCGAATTCGTGCCCTACGGGGTGGGGTTCATAGAGCTGCCGGAGGGCCGCATCGAGGCGCGTCTCGCCGGCGACGTCGACCAGGAGCTGCGCATCGGCATGCCGATGGAGCTGACGGTTGTGCCTTTCGCCAGCGACGAGGACGGGACCGAGGTCCTGACCTACGCCTTCCGCCCGGTCGCCGAGAGCTGAGGAGAGAGCAGAGCATGGACAACGTCGCCATCATCGGGGTGGGCCGCCACCCGTTCGGCCGGTTCCCCGGCGTGTCCGCCATCGAGATGGCGGCCAAGGCGGTCCGACTGGCGCTGCAGGACGCCGGGATCACCTGGAAGGACGTGCAATTCGCGTTCGGCGGCAGCTACGAGGTGGACAACCCCGACGCCGTGGTGAACTTCCTCGGGCTGACCGGACTCCCCTTCACCGACGTCTACAACGGCTGCGCCACCGCGGCCAGCGCGCTGACCCAGGCGGCCAACACTCTCCGGCTCGGCGAGTACGACCTCGGCATGGCCATCGGCATGGACAAGCACCTGCCGGGTGCCTTCGCCGCCGACCCCGTCCAGTACGGCGTCCCGAGCTGGTACGGCGAGACCGGGCTCTTCCTCACCCCGAAGTTCTTCGCCATGAAGATCCAGCGCTACATGCACGACTTCGACATCAGCCCCCGCACACTGGCCCGGGTGGCGGCCAAGAACTACCGCAACGGCGCACTGAATCCCGACGCCTTCCGGCGCCAGACGCTGAGCGAGGAGCAGATCCTCGAGTCGCCGATGGTGAACGATCCGTTGACCCAGTACATGTTCTGCTCGCCCGACGAAGGCGCGGCGGCCGTCGTGCTGTGCCGGGCCGAGATCGCCCACCGCTTCACGTCCACGCCCGTCTACCTGAAGGCCTCGGTGGTGCGGACGCGGCGCCTGGGCGCCTTCGAGGTGCACAGCCCGTGGCTGCCGCTCGAGCGCGCCGACGCCCCGACCGTCGACGCGTCGCGGGCGGCCTACGCCATGGCCGGCCTCGGGCCCGAGGACGTCGACGTGGTGCAGCTGCAGGACACCGACGCCGGGGCCGAGGTGATCCACATGGCCGAGAACGGGTTCTGCAAGGACGGCGAGCAGGAGGCGCTCCTGGCGGGTGGCGCCACCGAGATCGGCGGCAGCCTCCCGATCAACACCGACGGCGGGCTGATCGCCAACGGGGAGCCCATCGGTGCCTCCGGCCTGCGCCAGGTGCACGAGCTGGTGCTCCAGTTGCGCGGGACGGCGGGCGATCGCCAAGTCCCCGGCACACCCCGCGTCGGCTACAGCCAGCTCTACGGGGCGCCGGGGACGGCCGGCGTCGCCATCGTCTCGACCTAGCCCGAGGTCAGCTTCAGGACGAGGTTGTTGGCGGACGGGCTCCAGCTGTAGACGAACACCGGTCCGTCACCGTCGTTGTGACCGCCCGAGAAGTTGTAGGTCCCGCCGCCACCGGGGATGGTGACGTGGGTCAGGGACTGGCCGCCCTTCAGGAAGGTCTTGTTGTTCAGCGTCTTCCCGGCGGCCTTCACGATGTCGGCGAACAGCGCCAACTGCTGGCAGGCCACCTCGGGTGCGGTCCAGGTGACCGGGGTCGTGGACGTGGCCGTGACGGGATTGTTGATGTTGTCGGTCGGGTTGGCCTTCAGGATGGTGGTCACGCACTTCTTCATGGCCGGGTCGTCCCACGTCACATTGGCCGGCGGGGTGTAGCCGGCCGTCAGCACGTTCTTGAGGATGGCGTTGGAGTGACCGGCCTTGTTGGAGGTGTAGGCGTCCAGGTCGATGTAGTCGGTGGCGATAAACCGTGGCATGTACGTGCTCTGGTTGTCCTGCAGTGCCGAGGGCCACCCGTTGCCCGAGTTCCCCACGGCCACGACCAGGTTCACACCCGACGACTGGAACTTCTCGGCGATGCTCTGGTACTCGGCCACCTGAGCCGTCGTGTCGGTGTCCGGCACCGAGTTGACGGCCGTCTGCACGACGTCCACCCCCAGCTTCTTGAGGGCGGGGCCGATCAGGGCCATCTCGACAGAGTCGGCCGACGTCCCGACCACGCCGACCTTCTTGCCGGTGAACGCGCCCTCCTGCTTGAAGATGGCCATCTCCTTGGGGATGAGATCGCTGTCGGAGATCTGGGGGTTGAACCACGGCGCCTGGGCGGCGGCGGCCTGCGACGCCGACAGCGAGGCCCCGATGATCGGGGTGTCGTGGGTCTGCACGTAGCAGGCGATGTCGGGTGCCTGGAAGAAGCCCATGGTGAGGAACACGTGGTCGTCCTCGGTCAGCTGGGTGCACGCGGTGGCCGCGGCCGCCGTCCCCAGAGGATCGACGGCGGCGAACTCGGGCACGATCTTGCGGCCGTTGATCCCGCCGGCGGCGTTGATCTGATCGATGAGGGCGGTGTAGGCCGCCACGTAGTCGCCCGGGTCGACGTTGATCAAGTTGCGGATTGCCGCGACGTCGGGGTAGGTGATGCCTACGGTGATCGTCGAGGGGGTGACGCCTTGCCCGGACTGGGCCGCGCCGGCCGTGCCGAGCGCAACCGCCTGCGTCATCAGGGTCAGTGGGATCAAGAGGACGGTCAGAGCCGCAATTGCCTTACGCATGGGTCCCTTTCTGCTTGCAGCATGTTGGTGGTCTGGACGACCAGCGCCCAGACGGGTCAGATCTGACGGGCCAGGTCGGCACAGGACGATGCGAGCCGAACCGGAGCACGTTACGCGTCGGAAGGCCGCGGGTGGTCGCGCCCCCAAGGTGGCGGGATCGCTCAGGCACGGCGGCGGCACGGGGACTGGGACAGGCGACCGCCGTCGCCATCGGCCCATCCGGCAGGACCGGGATGCAGCGCGTTCTCGCTCAGGCCGCGAAGGGAACCTTCATGACCTCGGCCAGGTTGCCACCCATGACCTTGGCCACGTCCTCGTGGGGCAGGCCGTCGAGCTCCTTCACGTACGTGAGCGGCTCGGCCATGCCTTCGATGTGCGGGTAGTCGGACCCGAACACCACGCGATCGGCCCCGATCAGATTGATCAGGCCGATGGGGTCGTCCTCGTGGAACGGGTGGACCCAGATGTTCCGCTTGAGCACCATCAGGGGGTCCTCGTCGTAGAGGGCAGGCTCGCGCTCGTAGGAGATGGTGAGCGCGTCGACGATCGGGCGCACCCAGGCGGAACCGTTCTCGACGGGCAGGATCCGTAGCGTGGGGTGCCGCGTCAGCATGCCGTGCCCGATAAGGGAGGCCACGGTGTCGAAGATGCCGCGGCTCTGCGTGTGCGCGATGTCCGAAAAGGCGCTCTTGCCACCCGCGAACGGGAGGAGCTCGCCGCCGCGCCGTCCCTCCCACTGGTCGTAGTAACGGGTGAGCCCGTCATCCGACGCGTGCATGCCGACGGCGACGTCGAATTCGGCGACCTTGTCCCAGAACGGGTCGAACTCGGCTAGCGCGAACGAACGGCGTCCCTCGTAGCCGGGCACCGGTGCCGGGCGGACGAGGATGATCTTGGCCCCGCGCTCGACGACCCACTCCAGCTCCTTGATGGCTTCGCTCACGACGGGGAGCGTGATGATCGGAGTCGGGAAGATGCGGCCCTCGTAGTTGAAGGTCCAGTGCTCGAGCATCCATTGGTTCAAGGCGTGCACGACGGCGTGGGTCGCCTTGGGGTCGTCGGCCAGGCGCTCCTCGAGCAGGCTGGCCAGCGTCGGCCACATGAGGGCGCGGTCGATCCCGAGCTCGTCCATGATCTTGAGGCGCGGCTCGGGTGCGAAGAAGCCCTCGGGTGAGCGCATCGCTTCGCCGATCAGCTCACGGCGAGACTTACCCTCGGGGTTGCCCTCCTTGAAGTAGGCCTCTTGTGCACCGGGCCGGCCGACCACCTCGAAAGTGGGGTTCGGGATGTAGTCCGAGATGACGTT
Source organism: Acidimicrobiales bacterium (assembly GCA_035602795.1). Taxonomy (GTDB): domain Bacteria; phylum Actinomycetota; class Acidimicrobiia; order Acidimicrobiales; family RAAP-2; genus Bog-473. The sequence goes on from DATNLP010000422.1 coordinate 7,520, forward strand.
GCGGACGGCGATCTTGGTGCGCCCGTTGACCTGGACGTACTTGACCAGGCCGTCGTACTCCTTGGGGAGGAACTTCGTGAACGCGTCCGTCGTCTCGTACATGTGGTTGTCCGCGTCAAAGACAGGAAAGTCGACAACGGTCTTGGGCATGACGGAAACCTCCGTGACCTCGCAGGATCAGATTTTCAACATCGACGTCAATATTATGGCAGAGGGTCTCTCAGGGCGCCACCTCGACCCGGACCCGACCCACAATGTCGGCCGAGGACCGACCGATGAGCACCTCGTAGCCCCCCGGGTCGACCTGCCAGCCCGGCGGCCGGCGGTCGTGCGCCGCAATCTGCGGGGAGATCTGGGTGAACCGGGCCGCCACCTGCTCCCAGTCGCCCTGGCCCGGGTCCCAATAGGCGAACGAACGGTCGTCGAGCTGGAGCTCGACCACGGTCGACGCACCCGGCTCCAGGTGGACGCGGGCGAAGGCCTTCAATTCTTTCGGCGGCCGCGGCAGTCGCGGTGCCTCAGGCCCCACGTAGCACTGCACCACCTCGGATCCGGCGCGCTGGCCGACGTTGCGCACCTCGACCGACACCGTGACGCTGCCACCCGGTGTGAACGTGCCATCCGACAGCCGTGGCTCGCCCAGCTCGAAGGTGGTGTACCCGAGGCCGTGCCCGAACGGATAGCGCGGCGTGATGCATCGGTGTTCGAAGCCCCGGTAGCCCATGAAGAGCCCCTCGCCGTAGCGGAGCTCTCCGTTCTCGCCGGGAAAGTTGTCGTGCGAGGGGCTGTGCTCCAGCCGCCGCGGGATGGTGGTGGGCAGCCGGCCGCCCGGTTCCGACGCTCCGGTCAGGATGTCGGCGACGGCCGGTGCCATCTCCTCGCCGCCGAACCAGCACTGCAGCAGCGCCCCCACCTCGTCGGCCCAAGGGAGCTCGAGTGGTGCGCCCGCGTTCACCACCACCACCGTGCGCGGGTTGGCGATCACCACACGACTCACCAGGTCGTCCTGGCGACCGGGCAGCGCCAGCGTCGCCCGGTCCCGGCCCTCGGTCTCCCATTCGTGTGTCGTCCCGACGAACACGACGGCGACTTCCGCTGCGGCCGCCGTTTCCACGGCGCGCTCCAGGAGCGCGTCGGTGTCGACCGTGCGGAACCCCACCCGCACCCCGGACAGCATCGCCTCGATGCGGGCGTACTCGACCACGACCTCGACCGGCTGGCCGGCCACGAAGTCGATCTCCCCCACCAGCTCCTGGCTGGCGAAGCCGAAGAAGTCGCTGCCGCCGGGGGGTGGCGGGCTGGCGAACCCGTCCAGCACGATGGCGCCGTCGACCAGCACGCGGGCCCGGCCGCTCTGGGCCAGCGCCAGCTCGAAGCGGCCGCTCTCGGTCGGGACCACGGTCCCGCGGGCCCGCATCGACCAGTCGCCGTCGGGGTACCCCTGAGCCGGGGCGCTGAACACGAGCAGGCGCAGTTCGTCGAGGTGGGCCCGGTGCACGACCTCGCCGTCGAGTTCGAGGCCTTCGTACACCTCAACGTCGAACCCCGCCGGTGCCGGCAGCGCCGAGTGGCCGAGGGGCGTCGCCGAGCGGTCGACCTCACACCCTCGGGCGAAGACCACCTCGACGCCGGGCCCGAGGGCCGCACCGAGGGCGTCCACCGGGTTCACGATCGCGCGCTGCACCACCCGGGCGGAGCCGCCGCCCTGGATCCGGGGCATGCCGGCGTGATCCCCCAGCACCGCCACGCGCCGCAGCGACCCCACGTCGAGCGGCAGCAGGCCGTCGTTGCGCAGCAGCACCGTCGCTTCCGTCGCCGCCCGGCGGATCAGGTTCCGGTCCGCCGGGCTGGGGTCTTTCGGCTCGGCCAGCGGCGTCGGGGCGTCGAGGATGCCGCAGCGGTCGAAGCCCACCAGCAGGCGCCGGACCGCGGCATCCAGGTCGGCTTCGGGCACCGTGCCCTCCCGCACCAGCGCCGCCATCCCCGTACCCAGGGCGCGCCCCGGGCCCGGCATCTCGAGGTCGAGACCGGCACCGAGGGACGTGGCGCTGTCGGCCACGGCGAACCAGTCCGTCATCACCAGACCCTCGAAGCCCCACTCGGCGCGCAGGATCTCGAGGAGATAGCGCGGCTGCTCGGTCAACCAGTGCCCGTTGAGACGGTTGTAGCCCGTCATGATCGCCAGGGCGCCACCTTCGCGCACGGCCAGCTCGAACGGCACCAGGTACAGCTCGCGCAAGGAGCGGTCGTCGACGACGGAGCTCATGGAGTTGCGCTCGTACTCGGCCTCGTTGCCGACGAAGTGCTTGACGGTGGCGAAGACCCCGGCCGACTGCACCCCCCGCACGTAGGCCGCGGCGAGGCGGCCGCTCAACAGCGGATCCTCGGAGTAACACTCGAAGTTGCGCCCGGCCAAGGGCGAGCGGTGGAGATTCACCGTGGGCGCCAGCAGGCCGCGGCAGCCGCGGTCGAGTGCCTCCTTCCCGAGCAGCGCGCCCAGGCGCTCCACCAGCTCGGGGTCCCAGGTGGCGCCGAGCGCCGACCCGCACGGGATACAGGTGGATGGGGCTCCGGCGATGCCGGGATAGGCCTGCCCACGGGCGCCGTTAGGACCGTCAGTGACGTTGACCCGCGGAATGCCTACCCGCTCGATCGCGGCCGTGGCGAACATGTCGCCTCCGGCCGTGAGCTCGGCTTTCTCTTCCAGCGTGAGGGCACGCAGCAGCGACTCGACGTCAGCCACCTTGCCCCCTCTCCGCACCAAACCGGGTTCCGCGTGGTGTAACTGCAAAGCTTTGCATGTTCTCCCTGTTCTACCAGACTTGCTGAACGCCCCTCGGGCCGAGCACCCTGCCACGCCGCGGGCTACCCTCACCGGCCCGGCCACCAAGCGTGGGCGGCTCGACCGAAAGGGGAGGGAGGACGCATGGCGACCTACGTATTGGTCCATGGCGGCGGTCACGGCGGATGGTGCTACCAGCGAGTGGCCCGGCTCCTCCAAGTTGCCGGGCACGTGGTGTACGCGCCCACCCTGACAGGCCTGGGCGAGCGGTCCCACTTGCTCGACGACAAGGTCGACCTCGACCGGCACATCGAGGATGTGGTAGCGGTCCTCCGGTTCGAGGACTTGCGCGACGTGATTCTGGTCGGCCACAGCTACGGGGGCATGGTCATCACCGGGGCGGCCGACCGGGCCGCCGACCGTGTGGGTCGTCTCGTCTACCTCGACGCCGCCAACCCGCGCAACGGTGAATCCCTGGTCGACGTGGCCGGCCCTGTGATCAACGCGGTGCGCCCCATGGGCCAGACCGTCGACGGGATCGAGCTGGTCCTCCTGCCGGCGCCCGACGCCGGCCTCCTCTACGGGGTGGCCGACCCGGACGACCTGGCCTGGATGGCCGAGCGCCTCACCCCACACCCCTGGAAGTGCTTCGAACAACCGCTGGCGCTCTCCAACGAAGACGCCCTGTGGGACATCCCGCAGTACCACATTGTCTGCACGTCCACCCTCGGCACTCGCGACCCCGAGCTGATGGCCCAGGCCCGGGCCGAGGGTCGCCTGTGGGACATCGACACCGGCCACGACCTCATGATCACCGAGCCGGAGCGGACAGCTGACGCGTTACAGCAGGTGGCGAAGGCCTGACCAGCGAGCGCCCATGGCGCGGGTGTATGCAATGGGATGTTCACGCACCTGTAACGGTGCTGAAGTGGGGAGGAACTCGGTTGTCATACAAGGGTGGAGTGAGCCGCGCATCCCGGGTCCGGGTGGGCCGCCTAGGCCTGGCGGCCCTGGCCGTCACGACGGTCTCGGGGATCACCAGTCTCGGGGTCGGGACGGGAGGAGCCGCCTCGTCGTCGAAGGCGCCGTACACCATCGTCATGATCACCTCGCTGACGGGTGAGGGGGGCTCCGAATTCAGCAATACACCGGCCGGGTTCAACGCACGCATCGCGCTCCAGAACGCCGAGGGGGGCGTGGACGGGCACAAGCTCGTGGGCGTCATCCTCGACGACCAGACCAGCCCGACCGAGATCACGACGGCAGTCCAGGACGCGATCGCCAAGAACCCCATCGGCATCGTGTCGGAGAGCCCGCTCTTCTTCCTGGCCGCCAAGTACCCGAACCAGGCGGGCGTCCCGGTCACGGGCGGGTTCTTCGACGGCCCCGAGTGGGGCACGCCGCCCTATCAGTCCAACATGTTCGCCGCCGACGTCGGCAGCCTCAACCCCACATACCCGGTCAATACCGCCATCGGCAGCTTCATGAAGTCCAAGGGTGGCACCGTGGTCTGCTCGTACGGCTA
>DATNLP010000586.1:0-5374 GCA_035602795.1 Acidimicrobiales bacterium
TCGAAAGACCGACATACCGCCCGTTACGCCGCAATGGCCGTCACCCAAGAGGGAATACCCGCTGTTCGCGACAAGGTAAAAGCCGCCATGGCAGCACTCCCCGTTCCAAATGACAACGTGCCGCAACTCGAGCAGGCGTTCACTCGGACGGATCTGACGGACCGACTCCGTGAGATCCGTCTTCCTGCCCTGGTTCTCTATGGCCAGCGCGACGCCGTCATGGTTGCGGGCGCCCGGATACTCATGCAAGGGCTTGGCAACGCAAGGCGAGTCTGTCTTCCAGACGTCGGTCACGAGCCCTTTATCGAAGATCCGATCGCTGCTTTCCCACCCGTTCGTGAGTTCTTTGCCACGCTGCAGTTCTGACAAGTTCCTCGTCAGTAGGGTGCCCCGTTCGCTGGATCGGAGTCTCGGTTCAATCGGCGTCCAAAAAGTCGACTTTCGCCAGGGGGCTGCGTTGAACCCACTCTTCGAGGTCAGCTCTCGGCCACGGGCTGTCTGGGCCATTGCGCTCATTGAATTGCTCGACGAAGTTGGCGAGCACGCGACGACGTTCTGAGGGATCGGTGATCACCGTGGCCACCGCAGGCACATCGGCGACAACTCCGTGCTTCAGATGGAAGGCGAAATGTGGATCAGCGGTGAGATTGACCAGCCAATCACGCTTGCGAGGCCCCGGGATGCCACTCAGGTAGATGCACTCTTCGAACCGGTAGAAGACGATTTCGATCCGTCGCGGCTGCCCGGAACGCCGACCCGTCGTGGTGATGTCGATCGTGCGTTCTTCGATGTTCGCGGACCCGCCAATGGCCAGCGCCCGGAGCACGTCGTCACGCATCAAACATCCCGACAGGTCCTCTCCCTATCTCTGATGGCTGAAAGCTTTTCATCGCCAGGCTATTGGTCGACCGACGTCGAGTATCCGAGTCCACATCGGGTTGGGGCGACACCCTTGGGCACATCGGGGGCACTCGTCAGGCGATATTTATCGGCAATTCATGGCTCGCAGGCCGTCCCTTGCGTTCCCGAACCATGGCACTTGATGACACGGGCGGTGAAATCAGTCTCCTCTCTGCACCCGAGAACATGGGTCGGCCGGCACTACGCCGCGGTACTAGGTGGCGCGCCGGGATCACAAACCCCTGTGACTTTCGACCCTTGTTCCCGTGCGAGGTTTGCGCGTAGAACAGAACCACGGCTTGAGGGGGGACGACCAAGGAGGCAAAAACCATGATTACGCGCAAGAGGATCTACGCCGTGAGCGTCGCGCTCTTAATGTCCGCAGGCCTCGCTATTGGGGTCGCTGGTGCGGGCGGGACCCCTGCCCCTGGCGGCTATGGGACGTCCAACTGCGCCAACGGTATCTACTCCGGGTACTGCGGTACGCAGGAGTCTGGAACCAGCCTTTACATCGCGGTCGGATCTGGCGGCCGCGTAATCGGCACGGCGAATCCGCAAGCCAGCAACGCAGAATTCTTCTGGTTTGCGGATGCGTCTGCCAGTGCAGCCAACAACGACAAGTACGCGGAATTCGCCCCGGATGGGATAGCGTCGAACCGGGTGATGGCTGAGGTGAATCACTGCATCGTCCTGACCCAGGCGACTGGAGCGGCGAACCAGAAGTGGGTCTATGACGGGACCGGGTGGGAGAATGTCGCAACCGGTGACGTGCTCGAGTCCACCTCCAACGGCGGTCCCATTGACGCCGTTACCGGTCCGTCCTCTGGATCGTCCGAGACCTGGACCTTCGTTATCCCATAACGGAGTCCTAGGGACTCACTGATTGTCTGATTGGGCGATTGCTGATTGGGCGATGCTGTAGTTCCGGTCGCCGTGGAACGCCTGCCGTGTGAGGGGGGCACGGCTGGGACTCAGGCCCCCAACGGATCCACTATCCGACCAGGTTCAACGGTTGTCGTCCGTGTCGCACCATTGCCCATGACCAGCGGCCCCCGTTTCGCGGATATCACCGGCTCGGCCGCCTGACGCGGATTCTGTAGCCGCGTCATAGTCACGGAAGCAGCGCCACCGGAGGTGCCGGTGGCGTGAGCGTGATGGCCATGCCCTGGGCGCCGGACAATCCCCGACAACCGATCGGCTAGTGCGAAGGCAAACGCGCCGTCTTCGTGACCGGGTTGGCCGCGTAGACGGCAGAATTGGGCCGGTACTGCGGACACGGCCACCACTCGATGCTACCAATAGGAGATGAACAGAACCCATCTTGAGTATCTCGCCAGCTCCGAATGGGCCGACCGCCTGCAGACCGATCTGCTGCCGTGGCTTGCATCGACCATCGAGCTGGGCGATGACGTGCTGGAGATCGGACCTGGTCCAGGTCTGACCACCGACCTTCTGCGCCAACGCGTGGCGGCCGTCACGGCAGTTGAGCTCGACGCCGATCTTGCAGCCGACCTGAGAGTCCGCCTCGCCGGTTCCAATGTCGAAGTCATCTGGGGTGACGGCACCGAGTTGCCATTGCCAGACAATCGCTTCTCGGCCGCCACCTGCTTCGCGATGCTCCACCACGTGCCATCTGAAGCGGCGCAAGATCAGCTGTTCGGCGAACTGCACCGAGTACTGCGACCCGGCGGCAGTTTCGTGGCGACGGACTCCCTTGACACTGAGCGGATTCGGCAAGCCCACATCGACGACACGTACGTACCGCTCGATCCCGCCACACTGGAGTCCAGACTTCGAGCCGCTGGCTTTGCCAACATCACACTCGTTCAGAGCGGAGAGTATCGGGAGCGAGGAGACCAGATCCGCGTCAGCGCACTCAAGCCCTAGCGGTTCACCGAGAACCGACTCAAAACGAGTCCGGGTATCCCCTCGCTGCCGGACCGTGGGCGGTCTCGGCCGCGATCTTCCGGGACATTTTCCGCCCCCATAAGGGCTCGCTGGCCGGTGCCTATCCGCGATTACACACCCTGCTCGGCGTAGCGTTCAGCGCATGGATGTCACCAGCCTGAACGACAGAGCGCTAGTGGAGCGTTACGACTTCCTACGTGCGGACCTCGACCGCACCCGTGACACGGATAAGCGCCTGGCGCTGCACCGGGAACTTCAGAACCTCGCAGCCGAACGCCAACGTCGGCATCCCCTGACGAACCCTCCCCTTCGTTCGTAGCGGGCCCGTCGCTACGGCTCGATCCGGCATTCAGCTGGCAACGGGCATCGCGACCGCTTGGCTTTGGTCATTCGGCGAATCTGGCCAGGTGTACCGTCAGGTCTTGCCGGGCGTCTCGATGGGAACGATTCAACCTGTGGCTGTCTAAGTCTATTTCCAACCGAAAGTATTGACGCCGGTCCCAGGGTGCTGCAGTTCGCTGCCGGGGTGGGGCGACTAGTGCTTCTCCTTCAGCTCAGCTTGCGGCCGAGGAAAGCCGTGACCCGGTCCACCGCTGGGCGCTCGTCACCGCAGGGCTGCTCCTCACCGAATGGACGACCATCACCGCGGAGCCCGGGGCGGCTCATCATCTCCCTCGAGAACGCGAGTACGTATTCCGCTAGTTCCGGGTCGAGGTCGGTCGGCTGTCCGGTAGCGATGGCGAGGTCCCAGGCGTGGGTGAGAAGGTCACTTATCCGCAACTCGATGAATGCGGTGCCGGACAGTTCTCCGATGGGCAACTGATAGGTGCGGGTAAGGGCCTGGGGCTCAGCGAAGGTCTCCTGCGCCGCCTTGGCAGAGGCGCGGTGGGCGGCGCCGAGGTTTTCGGGGAGTGGCGTCACTTGGCCACCGGCTCGCACTACGACTCGCTGGTTGCCCGCTATGACATGGTCGATGAGGGCCTTCACATCCCATTCAGGACACGGCGTGGGTGACGACAGCTGATCGGATGTCACATTGACAAGCACATGCTCGAAGGTGTCCTGCGCCCGCTGGTGGGCGACCAGTGGGTCCATGCCCATGGACCATACAGTCATCGAGGTCGGTTGTTCGATACGGGGCGATCACGACGGTGGCGCCGCCTCCGACAACGCCTCGAGCAAGCCCGCTCCGACTGCGCTGGCACCGGCGGTAACCACCGCGACCTCTCCTTGGAAGTCCTCCACGGCAACGACGTCAGGCCCACGAAGCTGGGCGGGTACCGCCTGTTGTGAGCGGTCAGGACGCGGGTTCGGCCTCGCACGAGCGGTTCGAGTCGAAGGAGCGGACGGGGCCGGGATAGGTAACGGACGGACCGACCGCGCCCCGAGGCCGCGTAGGGGGCATGCTGTAGCGGTCTTTCGGACCGGAGATGGAGGAGGTGCCTGTGCGAAGGGTCACACGGTTGCTCGTGGTGAGCACGATTCTGGTGAGCGGCGCCGTCATCGGCGCGGGGGCTAGCCCGGTAGCCGGAGCGCCGGGGGCGCCGGGTCAGGGCATCACGGGCACGACGATCCGGATCGGCATCCCCTACATCAATCTCTCGGCGGTCAGGCAGTTTGGCATCACGCTCGACCAGGGCAACTACCCCGACGCCTACAACGCCATCATCGCTGACCTGAACGCGCACGGCGGCGTGGACGGCCGCAAGCTGGTGCCGTACCTCCTGGCAGTCAGCCCGGTGGGCACGGCGCCGGGCGCGACGGCGTGCACCCAACTGGATGAGGACGATCAGGTCTTCATCGCGATCGCGCCCTTCGAGCCCGCCTGCTTCCTGCAGCAAGGCGTGCCGACCATCGCGGGGTCATACCAGGGCGGTCCGGCCTCCGGCATCGCACCGAACTTCACGCTGACGCCGCCGCAGGGGGCCTACGATCCCGTGCAGCTCAAGGTGTTCGCGCACGAGGGTGTGTTCAAGGGAAAGAAAGTCGGGATCTTCGCGGGGCAGACCACGGACGAAGACGAGCTCCACGTCGTTGAAACCGCCTTGCGTTCCCTTCACGTCTCGGTCGCCGCGACAGCGGTCGACGCGGGCGCCCCGGGTGACCAGACCGCGATCAACCAGCAGGCGAACATCATTGCGCAGCACTTCCAGTCGTCCGGAGTCAACGAGGTCGTGGCCGTCGGCGAGGGCTCCCTCGTCTGGCCCGACGCGCTCCAGGCCAACCAGAGCACCTACCACCCGCCCTTCATCGCCACGAACGAGGGCACGATAGAGACAGCGGTGCTCGCCGCATCCATCTCCCCTACGTACCTGCGCGGCCTGCTGACCTCGAGCCCGGTCCCCTCGAACTACCAGATCTGGCACACGCCGTTCGTCCAGCACTGCGACCAGGTCGTCCGCAAGGCGTACCCGTCCGACAAGATCACGCCACCCACCAACCCGATCAGCGGTTCGGACCAGACCTTCTATTCGGTCGAATCGGCGTGCATCAACATGGCGCTCTTCAGCACCATCGCCAAGGCCGCCGGCAAGGACCTCACCGTGGCCCGCTTCGAGAATGCCGG
>DATNLP010000595.1:0-24384 GCA_035602795.1 Acidimicrobiales bacterium
GTACCCCCAGGGCCCGACCGGCGTCCCACAGGTCGTCGGGCACCGTCCGCATGGCCACCTCGTCGGCCCGCACCACGATGGGCAGCATGAGGACGGCCAGCGCGAAGCTGCCGGCCAGGCCTGAATAGTGCCCGGACGGTACGACGATCAACGCGTAGGCGAACACCCCGATGGCGATTGAGGGAATGCCCGACATGACGTCAGCGGTGAAGCGGATGGTGGCCGCCACTTTCCCCCGGCGCTCAATGAGGAAGAGCGCCACGGCCAGGCCGACCGGAATGGCCATGAGTGCGGCTAGGCCGACGATGATGAGGGTGCCGATAATGGCGTTGTAGACGCCACCGCCAGGAACACCTTCGGGTACCGGCAGCTGGGTGAACAGGTCGACCGACAGGCCTTTGACCCCGCGGGAGACGGTGTACCCGATCAGGGCCACCAGGGGCACCAGCGCCACCAGCACGGCGAGGCCACAAGCCAGTCGGGCGGCGTCGCCGGCGATCCTGCGCCGGCGCAAGGTGTCGCGGGAGGCCTGCCGGACCACCGCGCGGCGGTGCAGGATCGCCTCGGGAGACAGCAGATCGGATGCGGCGGCCGTGGCCGAGTCGCCTGTCATGCGGTCACCACGCCGGGGTCGAGGGCGGGGCCGAACTCCTCGTGCCCGGGCGCCTTGGAGGCGCGCGAGCGCAACAAGTACTGACCGCCGATGTTGGCCAACGCGGTGAAGGCGAGGAGCACCACCACCAGGCCGATGACGGCGCTGCGCTGTATCCCGGCGGCACCGGCGAAGAAGTTCACCACGGCTGAGCCGAGGGTGGTGCCGTTGGCCAGCAGCGAATGGGGCAGGGTGACGCCACCCCCGATCACCAACGACACGGCGATGGCCTCCCCGAGGGCGCGGCCGGTGGCGAGCGTCACGGCGGCCTGAATGCCCGATCGGGCGCCCGGGATCACCGACCAGCGCACCACCTGCCAGCGCGTGCCGCCCAGTGCGATGGCCGCTTCGCGGTCGGCCACCGACACGCCCTGAAAGGCCGTGCGGGTGAGGGCGATGAGGGTCGGGAGGATCATCACCGCCAGCACGACGGAGGCCAGGAGGAGACTGGTGCCCAGTGACGGCCCGCCGAAGAGGCGGCCCACTAGGGGGATCCCGGCCAGGGCAGGACCGACGTGACGGTTGAAGATCGGGATCAGGACAAGGAGGCCCCAGAGCCCGACCACGATGCTGGGCACGGCAGCCAGCAGGTCGATGGCGATCGAGAGCGGGCCGGCCAGGCGGCGGGGGAGGAACTCGGACAGGGCGGCCGCCGTCCCGATGCCTACCGGGATGGCGATGAGGAGCGCCACCCCGGTCGTGATCAGAGTGTCGACGATGAAGACCCCGGCCCCGAACTCACCCTGGTCGGGACTCCAGGTGCCGCTGAAGATGAAGCTGAAGCCGGAGTGCCGGAACGCCGGCGCGGCCTGCCAGACCAGGCTGACCACCAGGGCCACGACCAGGGCGACGAACACCAGGGCACCGCCCCACCGGGCCAGGGCATAGAGGGGCGTGGTGCGGCGTCTCTGGACGCGAGCCGACATGGCCTGGCGCACGGGGGAGGCAGGCCCGTCTCCCCCGTGCGCCGCGTCGGGCGGTCCGCCCGGAGGATCCGGCGGCCGGGATCTGCTTTCCAGAGACGGAAGCGCGGTCACTCAGTTGGTGAAGATGGGCTGACCGCTCGACGTCTGCAGTCCGAGCAGCGTCGCATGGGCCTGGTTGGCGGCGTACGCCGGCAATGGTGCGTACCCGAGACCGGTCGAGTACGACTGGCCGGCCGTGGTGACCCACTGGAACAGCTTGCCAAGCACGATGCCGATGTTGGTGTTCGACTGCTTCTGGTACATCAGGGCCCAGCTGTAGTTGGCCAACGGGTAGGTCTGGCCGCCCGAGCCCCAGACGATGTTGAAGTTCGTCGGGCTGAGCGACGTTGCCTGGGCTCCCGCGTTGGCGATGGTGGTGATCGATGGCGACACGAAGGTGCCGTCGTGGCTCTGCAGCGCGGCATTGGTGAAGTTGGCTTCCAAGGCATACGAGTACTCGACATAGCCGATGGCCCCCTGCGTCTGCTGAATGTAAGTGGCCACCCCGGCGTTGAGCTGTTCGCCCGAAGTCCCCGAGCCCCGACCGGCGTTGGGCCAGGTGGTCGAAGCCGAGGTGGTGCCGATGGCGCTCGTCCAGGCCGGGCTGGTGTCAATCAGATACTGGTCGAGGTCGTAGCCCGGACCCGAGGTGTCGGAGCGGAAGACCGGGACGATGTTGTCGCTGGTAGGGCAGGCGGACGCCAGCTGGTTCCAGTTCGTGATCTGGCGCAGGTAGATCTGCGCGAGCTGGGCCCCGGTCAGCTGGAGGTTGGCCCCGGCGCAGCTCTCGTTGTACGAGATGGCCACCCCACCGAGGTCGACCGGCACCTGCAGCACGGCACCCTGAGAGGCCGCCAGTTGGGCCGCCGTCATGGGGATCTCGCTCTGGCCGAAGTTGGCCGTGTTTTGTTGGATGGCCGTGACTCCGGGGCCGCTCCCGGCCGGCGAGTAGTTCACCGAGACGCCCTTGTTGAGTTGGCTGTACTGGTAGAGGACCCGACCGTAGAACGGCTGGATCGAACTGGCACCGACACCGGTCAACGACTCCGCCGGTGACGTGGTCGCGTTGGCCGAGAGCGACCCGCCGGGCGTGCTCGGGGCCGCCGGGACAACCGCCGCGGCCGCCACGGTCGTGGGAGTGACGCTGTGGGCGGCCGGTGTAATCGGCTTGGTGGTGGTCGTCGTCGTGGCCGCGGCGACCTTGGTGGTCGTGGTGGTGGTCGTGGGGTCAGCCTTCTTGACGGCGCTCTTGGGGTCGTGCTGCTTCACCTTCTTGGAGGCGTCAGGGTGGGACGGGCCCGACGAGCAGGCGGCCAGCACGAGACCCGCCACCAGGAGCAGCGAGCTCGCCTTGACGGCCCGGGCGCGACCGCCCCGACCTCTGCGTTGTCCGTGAGCGGTACCGGTTGAGATATTCACGTTCGTGTTCCCCGTCCTTTGAGATGCCAAGTCGCATGGCGGTTGTCCGAGCGACACGGGTCGCTGCGCCAGCCGATTTGCTATTCTTGACCATTACCGTCATATTTGTCAAAACAATAAATCCACATGCATTTATAGTAAAGAGCTGGCCCGGCCGAACCGGATGGTCCGTACCGGGCGCCGAAGAGAGGAGCAGTTGTGTTCAACGACCAATGGAGGGGATCGGTGACGAACCGAAGAAGGGGGTCGGCGACGTCCCGGAGCAGGAGGTTCGCCCGGCTGCCGGCGCGGTGTCTACTCGGCGCAGTGCCGCTGTTCGGCGCCGTGGGCGTGCTGCTGCCGCTGGCCGCCACTAGCGGTCCCGCCGGTGCCACGGCACCTCCCGTCCCCACCGGCTACACGCTGGCCGCGGCCAATGGCGGTACCTATGCATTCGGAGCGGCGCCCAACGCCGGCAACGCCCTCGGCATCTCCCGCGCCCCTATCGTCGGGGCCGCGTCGACCGCCACGGGCCAGGGGTACTGGCTGGTGGGTGCAGACGGCGGCGTATTCACGGTCGGGAAGGCGCTCTACTTGGGCGGGCTGGGCGGAACCAGCATCAACGCGCCGATCGTCGCCATCGTTGCCAACGCCTACGGGACCGGCTACTACCTCGTAGGGGCCGACGGTGGCGTGTTCACCTTCGGGCAGAACGTGCCCTACTGGGGCTCACTGGGCGGGCAGAGCCTCAGTGCGCCCATCGTGGGCATGTCGCTGACCGGCGACGGACAGGGTTACTACCTGGTCGGTGCGGACGGCGCGGTCTACGCCTTCGGTGACGCGCAGTTCGCCGGCAGCATCCCCCAGAAATTCGACGGGCCTTCGCCCGAGGGTAACGCCACCGGGATTGCCGCCAACCCCGTCGGCCCGGGCTATCTGATCAGCACCACTGAAGGTGCCATCTACTCCTTCGGTGGTGCGCCCTTCTACGGATCCCCGCTGCTTAGCGGGTTCACGCCCAACGCGCCGATCATCGGGCTGTCCTACGCGCCCGACGGCACCGGCTACTGGGCTGTCGGGGCCGACGGCGGGGTCTTCGCCTACAACCAGACCAAGACGGTGAACAAGGTGCTCGTCTCCGACGGCAGTGCCGGTTTCTTCGGCTCAGTCCCCGGCGAGGTCTCCTCGGCCGGTCTCTCGGCGCCTTCGCCCGTGGTCGGCTTCGCCGCGGCCTTGTGAGCGGCCTGGGAGCGGCCTGGGACCGCAATCGACACGGCCCAGGCCCGCGCCACTACGAGGCACCAGCCCGGTGTGAGGCGGTGAGCGGGTCGGGCTGGGTGGCGTCGGACACCGCGGCGCGCACCGGCTGAGACAACGTCGCCATCACCCTGCCGAAGCCTGGACGACGAGGTCCACCGGCGGGAGGGGTTGCCCACCGCTGGTGTGCATGACGATGCGGAGGGTGTACGAGCCAGCCGAGGCTGCGGTGAGGGTGAGCGACTCCGTGATGGGGTCGACGGCCGACGCGGCGCTGCAGGTGCCGGCCGCACCGGACGAGGCGAGGTCCAACGAGCCCGAGGACGGCGTGAGCTGCAGCCCCGAAGGGAGCGGGGACGCCTGCCAGTCCACCGACGTCGCCGTGAGAACTGCGGGGACGACACCCAGCTGCACCGCGGTGGGCTGACCGGCGGCGATCGCGGTGGTGCCGCTCGGGAACGAGTAGCCGACGGCTGGTATCGCACCGCCGCCGAACGACGGTGGGCTCGACGCGGCCGACGACGCCCAGGCCGGGTCCGGCGTGCCGGAGAGGGTGTAGGTGAGCGTGCCCCCGCTCTTGATGACCGAGGCCGGCAGCCAAGGCCGATCCCAGCTGTCCGCCGACGGCCGGGGTGCCGTCGGCGTCGAGCAGCCGGTCGGCCTGGTGGCGGGACGTGACACGCCGGTGACGGTCAGGGCGTGGACGTAGGGCCGGGAGGCCGCCGCCCCCGGGGCGCGCAGGTCCAGGCGGCGACCGTCAGGCAACACGATGCTCACCGTGGGGAAGAGCGGGCTCGCGAGCGCCAGGTCGGCCGCACCCGGCGTCACGGGGAACAGGCCGACGGCAGCCCACACGCACCACGAGGCGATGGCGCCGAGGTCATCGTTGCCGGGCTCGTCGACCGGCGCGTCGGCATACTCGGTGTCGGCGGTCGCGCGCACGACGCGCTGGGTCTGGGCGGGCGCGCCCAGGTAGTCGAAGAGCCAGGGCGCCCACTCACCGGGCTCGTTGCCGGACCAGTCGTAGGGGGCGTAGCGCGTGGCGTTCAGCTGCGTGAAGAACGTCTCGAGCTTGGCCACCGCGGCGGCGTCACCGCCCATGAGTGAGGCCTCGGCGGCCACGTCCTGGGGGACGTACCAGGTGTACTGCTCGGCGTTGCCCTCCTCGAACCCCAGCTGGCCGCCGGGCTCGAACTGGGGGTCTCGAAGGCCGACCCCGGCGGGAAGCTGCCGTCGCTGCCGCGTGCCTGAACGGAACCGGTAGCCGGGTTGAACAGGTACTCCCAGTTGGAGGCGCGCTGCTCCATGGTGGTGGCCAGCGCGCCCTGGTGGAGGGCGGCGGCGACCTGGGCGACGGCAAAGTCGTCGATGGCGTACTCCAGCGTGACCGAGCCCCCGATGGAGTAGTCGATGGAGGTCAGGTCGAGCGACCCGGCGTTGACGTAGTGCTGAGTCAGGTACTGGCTCAGGTACTGGCGCTCGATCTCGAGCCCGTGGTTCGTCTCGTTCTGCGTGGCCCCCTTGACCATGTAGCGCAGGGCGGCGGTGACGTCGAAGTTGCGCACGCCCATGGCGTAGGCGTCCGCGATGATGGGGTCGGCCGAGTCCCCGTTCATTTGAGACTCGTCGCCGCCGACGATGGCCCACTTCGGGAGCCACCCGCTCTGCTCGGCGTCGTCGACGAGCGACTGGACCATGTCACCGACGGCGTGGGGGTCGAGCAGGGACTCGAGCTGGATCTCGCTGCGGTAGATGTCCCACTCGGAGAAGTCGG
This sequence comes from Acidimicrobiales bacterium, assembly GCA_035602795.1. GTDB lineage: Bacteria > Actinomycetota > Acidimicrobiia > Acidimicrobiales > RAAP-2 > Bog-473. The sequence goes on from DATNLP010000595.1 coordinate 6,047, forward strand.
CGTACTCCTCCCGGCCGTGGTCGGTGTGCACCCGGCCGTCGCTCCCCGCGTAGTCGCCGTTGACGTCGGAGACGATGTTGGGGAACAGGAGCGAGTGGTAGAGGGCGGTATAGAAGACGTGCTGCTCGGTTGCGGTGCCGCCGCCGACGAGGATACGGCCCAGAAGCGCGTTCCACCGCTCCCGGGCCTGGGCAGCCACGGACTGTACCGACCAGCCGGGGTCCTCGACGGCCAGGTTCTGGGCGGCGTCGCGCGTGCTCACGAACGAGATGCCGACCTTCATCAGCACCTGCCGGTCGGCGCGCGTGTCGAAGGTGGTGAAGGCACCGCACGAGTCGCCGGTGCAGCTGCTGGCGCCGGCGTGAAGGCCGGCGGCGTCCCAAGTACCGGCCGAGGCGAAGGGGCGGTCGAATCGGGCCACGAAGTGGAGCGTGTAGTTCGTCCCGGTCTGGCAGAACTGCCCGCTGGTCACCTGGCCCTCGATCTCGTCGCGGCCGACCACGCGCACGGCGGCCGCGCTGGCCGGGTTGGCACTGTCGGCCACCTTGAAGAGGACGTTGGATGCCGTGCCCGACGGGAAGGTCAGGCTGGCGATGCCGGTGCGCGTGGTCACGGCCAGAGAGACGCGGATGGGCTGCGGCCCGAGCGTGACCTGGTAGCGACCGGGGCTGGCCTGCTCCTGGCGGTGGGAGAAGGTGTCCAGCGCGGCCTGCGGCGTGGCGGGGAGGGCGCCGACGGTGGGGAGGATCGGCACGTCCTGGTACGACGGGCAGCCGGTGCCGCTGAGATGGCTGAGGCTGAAGCCGTTCAGGTGGTCGTCGGCGTAGGAGTAGCCGCCGCCAGCCTGCACGGCGTCGGGACTGGTGTCAGGGCTCCACTGGATGGTGCCGAAGGGGAGGTCGGCACCGGGGAACTCGCCCACCGTGCCCGGGCTGACCGGACCGGTGCCGGTGCCGTCGAGGGGATGGACGAGGGCGGCCGGGTCGGTGACGGCGGCGGCCGTCGTGCTCGACGTGGCGTCGGCGGGGACGGGCGGAAGGAGGAGGGCGCCGGCGAGCAAGCCGGCCAGCGCGATGGGCGCCACCCAAACGTCGCGCCTGCGTGCCGCCTGTCGTGTCAGGGCCACACGCGCCTCGTACGGGGCGCCGGCGAGCCCGCTCGGCGGGAGGCCGCGTCCCGGGACCAGATGGCGGAAAGTGCGTGGGCCGCAACCACGGCCGACATGGTAGGAGCGTGAGGGGTGCGCCGACGGGGCGGATCAGTGCGTGGCCGACTCCCCGGACTCGGTCAGGAGCCGCCTGTGCCACATGACCACCATCCCCGGTCCTGTCACATCCCGCTGCCATGCTCGGCCTCATGGGTGCGTGGACCTCGGGCGAGGTGCTCGGGCTGGACTTCGAGACCACGGGCATCGACCGCTTCGAGGACGTCCCCGTCTCGTACGCGCTGGTGTCTGTGGTGGACGGCGTATTGGTGCGCAGCTGGTCGGGCCTCATCGACCCGGGCCGGGAGATCCCGGCCGACGCCACCGAGGTCCACGGGATCACGACCGAGCGGGCGCGGGCCGAGGGGATGCCGCTCGAGGAGGCGATCGGATTGGTGGCCGACGCCGTCGTGGCGGCCAGCCGGCGCGGCGCACCGCTGGCGGGCATGAAGCTGGATTTCGACCTGACGCTGCTGGACGCTCAGGCGGTGCTGCTCGGCGGGCGCGGCCTCGTACCGCGGGGCTGGCACGGCCCGGTGCTCGACGCCGGCGTGCTCGACCGTCATTTCGATCCTGACCGCCACGGCCGGAGGACGCTGGGCGATCTCTGTGCCCACTACGGCATCCCCTTCGAGAACGCGCACGACGCTTCGGCGGACGCCATCGCGTCCGTCCAGGTCCTGTTCGCGCTGGCCGAGCGTTTCGAGGAGGTGCGGGGGACCGACCTGGGCCGGCTGCACGCTGAGCAGATCCTGTGGCACCGGGCGTGGACCGAGGACATGGACGACTGGCGGGTCTCCCAAGGCATGATCCGGATGGACCCCCGCGACTTCGTGTGGCCCGTGGCGCCGGCCGTCATGCCGCCGGCGGCCTGACCGCCAGGTGCCTCAGATCTTCAGCAGGTCCCAGATCATGTCGACGCCCTCGTTCTCGGCCAGGACGACCTTGGCCGGGTGCTTCTTGTCGATGTGGCCGACCAGGCCGTTGTAGACCGAGTAGCCGATCAGCTCCTGGAGGCGCTTGGGGAAGGTCTTGACCAGGGCCGGCGGGATGCCCAGCTGTTGGTTCTCCTGCTGGCGGATGTAGCCGGCGCAATAGTTCATGGCGATGCCGACGCGGCGCTTGTCGGTGCGGTTGGCACCACCGCCGTGCCACAGGCTGCCCACCCAGACCAGCACGCTGCCCTTCGGCATTTCGGCCGGGATGGTGTCGTAGAGCTCGAGCGGGTTGGGCGGCTCGTCGCGTAGATGACTGCCGGGGACGAGTCGCGTCGCCCCGTTCTCCTCGGTGAAGTCGGTGACGGCCCACATAGTGTTGCAGATGATCGGCACGTGCGGCCGGGGGAGCGGAATGAGCTGGTCGTCGGCGTGGACGGGCTGAGCCTGTTCGTCGGGTCCTATGGCGATGGAGGAGAGCGAGGAGATGAGGAGCCCCGGATCGAGGACGCCCTCGACGACGGGGAGGACGTTGGGATGCACCGGGATCTTCTCGAAGGTCTCCCCGTGGAGCAACAAGTTGTAGATACGCGTGGTGTGCAGGCCCTCGAAGAGGTTGGTCGCCGGCACGATGCCGAGGTCGCGCTCGAGCTTGAGCAGCGCCTCATCGATTTCGTCGACGAGCTCCGGTTCGATGGCGTCGGGGAGCACGGTGTAGCCGTCCTCGGCGACATTGCGCAGATGCTCCTCGAGATCGGGAAGAGGACTGGTGGCGGTGCCGAGGGTGCCGGCCGTGTCAGGGGCGGCTTCGCTGCTCGTGTCGCTGGGAGTCACATCGTGAATTGTACGGCGGCGGTGCGGCTCAGGCTTCTGGTGCTGGCCAGGGCCGAATTGGCCTGGTGGTAGGGTCTTTGGCTTCGGGGCCGTTGGCGCAGTTGGTAGCGCACTTGCATGACGCGCAAGGGGTCAGAGGTTCGAGTCCTCTACGGCCCACCCTGTAAGTGCTGGTCAGTCTGTGAGAGTTCGGTAGGTCTGTCTCACTCTGGCTCCGGCACCTCTGTGGCACTGCTCGACCCGGCTCCGGCTCTTGGCGTCTAAGAGAGACAGTGACGGCCTGTTTCGGCTCACGGAGTGTTGCCTGTCGACCCCGTCGAACCTGTGCTGCCCGTCTTTTTGTGAAGACCCCAGGTGAACAAGCCCAAGCCCTTCCAGCCCTTCACTCCTGCCTGGCTCGCGGCCGTCGCCAACTCCGAGGTGATGGTGGCGGCATCACGATCGGCCGTCTGTGAATCCGAGAGCAGACTGGCTACGTCACCGGTTGAATGTCCGTTCGAGTCAGCCACCTTGCCCACGTCAATGATCACCTGCTGGTCATCTTGGTTGGCCCACACCTGAAGGTCGCTGGTGATGCCCTTGAGGGTCGGGTAACCGCTCGGCGGACTCGTGCCGTCTATTTTGTGGATGCCACTGTTCGATGTGATTGAACAGTCTGGTGCGGCATTCTTCGCAGCAGTGGCACCCGTGAGGAAGTCGCTCGCGGTAGCACTACTCGCGGCCATGTGAGACAGCGCGATTTCTACGTCTGTGGTCCCAGCCTCGCAGGGAGCCAGGTCGATGCGGATTTGATTCGCCCACGAAAGGAACGCCGTTTCTTTTGCATTGGGCGTGCTCTTGGACTTGGTCGTCGTCGAGGCGGCGACGACTGGACCAACCGGGTCTGGCGGAGAAGGCGTTGCGCAGAGCTGGGAGACCGCCGTGAGCAACTGAGCGGCCGTGTAGCCCGGGGGAAGGCGCATTGGGGGCGAGCCTGGGCGGATGATGATACTGGCGGATCCGACCTTGATGACAGCAACGCCCCAAGAGCTCGGGCACCCGCCACGGTTGATGTCCGAGGGCGGTAGCCAAGAACAGTCCGATGCCGTCTTGGTAGTCACCGTGGCATCACCAGTCACCGCCGTCCGGCATTGAGCGGCCTGCTTGGCCCCCGTTTGGCTGGCCGTTTTGTAGGCCGATGCCGCGGCAGGCAGCGAGCCCAACGCGAGTACCCCCAAGAGGGCAACGCAGCCAAACGCTGCGAGAGTCGGGCGTCTGAAGGACATGTGTTACTCCTTTGTACCTACGAGAATGGGTCCCAGAGTGGCCTGAACCGTCTCAATGAACAGCGCTTCAAATCTGTCCGTTGCTTCCACCAGCAGCATGGCGGACTGCTTGGTCTCATCCGCGTCGTTCGCGTCCTTCTTTGCGCCCATCGCCATATCTTGTCCGCAAACCCGGCGAGCTCGTCGCCCTACTTCGGTGCGTTGCCGAACTGCTTCAGCCCCGTCAGCCCCTCTATGTGGTCGGGACAGCCCCACACAAGCCACCAGCGGTCGCCCTTTGGCGAGAACCACCGTCCCGTCCAGATCGGCGTTTCGGTGCAGTGTGCAGCCTGCATTTGCTTGGAGTACACGAACGCCCAGCACCGCCCAGGCTCAACGGTGAATCCTGGATGGCGGTCGCCTGGTTCGGGCGACCTCGGTGCGATGTCGGCCACGCCCTGGGACCCTAGACGGCGGATGGTTCAGACAGAAAATGCCTCAGTCGCCGAGTCGCAGGTGAGGCTCGCCGACACAGCCCGATATGGACTGAGACTCTGCTGAACTGGCAGAACTGTGAGAGTTCGGTAGGTTGGTCTCACTCTGGCTCCGACACCTCTGTCCCACGGTTCGGTCCGGCTCCGGCTCCTAGGCCACCTTGGCTCCGGTACCTCTGTCGCAGTCGCTCCAATGCCCGAGAGGCCGGCAGTCGGTATCGAGTTCGATTCAACGCCGGCGCACCGACTCCTCGACTCGTCAGGGTCTTCGGTGAGGTCGGAGCCTAGAAGCCGGTCGCTGCGATAATCCACCCGTTGAGGTGCGTGCCTGACATACCTCCGTCATTGGGTGCATCGCCGTATTGGTTCACGGTCCCGTTTGCGGAGGCGATCCAATATCCACCACCGTCGAGAGTGGTGAAGATCGCCCTAGCCGGGTTCAGTCCTCCGAATGTGCCCACTGCGTTGCCGTAGTTGCCAGCATCTCCGTACGTAGCGACCGCACCATTGGCGAAGAGAACCCAGTAGCCGCCACCGTTGGGTGTACGAACTGCCGAAGTGACCGGCACGCTCTGTGGTCCAGGTTCCCCGTAGTTTGGAGCATCTCCGAACGGATACACGTACCCGGTGGCAGTCACTACCCAGTATCCGTTTCCAGACGCGTCAGGCATTACCGCCACCGCTGTTCCTGAACAACCGCCAATCCCCGGGCACGAACCCTCAAACTCGGCGTCGCCGAATGCGAAAACGCCGCCGTCGGAGCTGACCATGAAGTAGCCACCATCGTCGGCAGTTGGCACCATGCCCACGATGGGGGCGTTAAGGCTATTGGGCAGGCCTGAGCCCGCCGGTTGCAAGCCAAGACCGGGAACCGAACCGTAGAACTGGGTATCGCCGAAGCTGAAGACGCCACCATCCGATGCGTCCAGCCAATATCCGCCGTTGTCGCTCGTTGGCACGATGCCGACCACGGGTCGTTGTAGCACGAGGCTGCCCGTTGACCCGTAAAACTGAGCCGAGCCAAAGGAGAAGATCCCGCCGTCCGACCCCACCAGCCAATAACCATGTGCCGGGGTCGGGTTGGTTGCTTGGCCGTCCACCGTGAGGTTGGAGTACTCCAACGACGTACCTGGCGTCAGGTGACCGACGTAAAAGCCGGTCTGGCCAGAGACGGGCGCACTAGAAGGCAGCGTTGCCTGGCCTCCCCACGTCGGGTCACCCCATGCGGGCTGTGTGCCACTCGTCCAGACGACGAACTGCACGAGGTCACCCGTGATCTGAGCGCACATGTTGAGTGGCCACGTCGCCGGAGAAGACGGGAGCCCACTGACGGTAGCCGTGCCAAACTCGGTGAACGCTGGGTAGTTAGCTGTGTTCCACGTATCGAAGTCGAACTCGTTCCTCGGGCTTCCGTCGCTGCTGAAGACGTTCTCGGTGACGGTGACCGCCTGGTTGCCGTCGTCCTCGATGCGCATGGCGATGCCCGGCTGGTCAAGGTCCTGGCCACCACTGAACGTAGCGCACGCGGTCGTGTTCGATTCGGTGGTCGCGTTGTACGCCCAAAAGAGCTCTCGGTCGTTTGCTCCCGACGCAGGCGGCGCAGTCACGGTCACGGTGCCGTTGAAGTACGAGTAGGTGTACGCGGTGCCATCGGGCGTCACCTGGAAATGACCAGTGAGGGTCGTTGAACCTGCGAGTGAACCTACCAACAAGACGCCGCACATACAGAGCCCGAAAACGACGAGTCGGTACAACTTCATTTCGTCATCACCTGTGGTGGCACGGCGTCAGGTCCTGAGGACGCCCGTACCAGCGGAGCCAGGTCCAACGTGAGTCACCCGCCGCAATCTCGACTCCCCTCCTGTCATCGGCGCTTCAAGTAATTGAATCGTAATGCGGATAGACCACGCCCGCGCGGAACGGCGGAAACGAAATGGGACGTCGGAGCCGAGGGCGGTAGGGGTTCGCTCGATGGCGAGGGGCGGCAACGACAGCACCCGCATTCTTCAGCCGTGACCGCCCCTCGGTCAGTATGCTGACATTGCGATCCGTGCGTAAATAGGGCCGACCGGACGGAACCGTCACAACGTTCCGACAATAGGCGGCACCGGGACGCCTTGGACTTGAGGTTCTGGCCGAGGGGGGTTTCGTGGAGGGGCTGTGGCAGCACAAGCGCGATTGCCGACAGTCCGCTTAAACCACGCTGAGGAGCTCAGCCGTGAACGGTGCGAAGGGCGAACGCCCCTTTAGGAGAAGTAGTCGTAGTACTCGAGCCCAAGGTGGGTGATGGGCTCCTCGCCGACCAGGAACCGCAGGGTGTTCTTGAGCTTGGTCAGCTGGATGAACAGGTCGTGCTCGGGGTAGACGCCCGGCGCGCACTGCGGCGACTTGAAGTAGAAGGACAACCACTCCTGGACGCCGCGCATACCGGCCCGCTGGGCCAGGTCGGTAAAGAGCAGCAGGTCGAGAACGAGTGGCGCCGCGAGGATCGAGTCACGACAGAGGAAGTTGACCTTGAGCTGCATCGGATATCCGAGCCATCCGAAGATGTCGATGTTGTCCCACCCCTCCTTGTTGTCGCCCCGCGGCGGGTAGTAGTTGATCGAGACCTGGTGCTCGATGTCACCGTAGAGCTCGGGGTAGAGCTCGGGCTGCATGATGCCCTCCAGCACGCCGAGCTTGGACTGCTCCTTCGCCCGAAAGCTGTCGGGGTCCTGGAGCACCTCCCCGTCCCTGTTCCCGAGGATGTTGGTCGAGTACCACCCCGAGAGCCCGAGCAGCCGGGCCTTGATCATCGGCGCCAGGACCGTCTTCACCATGGTCTGACCAGTCTTGAGGTCCTTGCCGGCGATGGCGACCGAGTGCTCGGCGGCGTATCGGGTGAGCGCCGGCGTGTCGATAGAGAGGTTCGGCGAGCAGTTCACGAAGGGCACGCTGAGCCCGAGGGCGGCGTAGGCGTAGAGCATGCTCGGGGCGATGGCCTGATCACTCCGGTCGAGGGCCGCCTCAAAGGCATGAAGGCTGTGATAGGCCTCGTGATCGGGAAGCAGCGCTTCGGTCGACCCGCACCAGACCATGACACCGCGGGCCGAGCCCTTGGCCTCCATGAAAGTCATGATGTCGGTCCGGATGGCCTCGACCCGCTCGCGATGGGTGTCCTCGGAGCGCGTGTTGTCTCCGTGCACCTGGGAGACGTAGAACGGGTCGAATACAGCCGGGAGGGGCCGGATGGTGCGCAGGAACGCGCCGACACGCTCGATGGATGGCTGGTCGAGAACCCCGGCCCGGGTGGCGGCGACGAAGGCGTCGTCGGGGAACGGGTCCCACGCGCAGAAGTCGAGCTGGTGGAGGGACGCCAACGGGACCAAGTCCCCGATCCGGGTGACCCGCTGCTCGTCACGTCGGCCGAGGCGGACCGTCCCCAGCTGGGACAGGGAGCCGATCGGCTGGCCCGAGCCGCCCCTGATGGACTCGACCCCGGCGATCAGCGTGGTCCCGACGGCGCCGAGCCCAACGCAGAGCACGGCGAGTCGCCCGTCGGCCGGTGTGATCTGGGGTGGTCTCGGGAGGGAACCCTCCGGCACGTGCTCGTTTGACGACATCGGCTGCACCCGTTCTTTGGGGATGGGAACTGTGGAGGCACGCTCGAGCCGGTTGGGCCTCCCCTTCCAGGCGCCCGAGGCAAGTGATCGATGATACCGATATCCGAAGCAAACGGACTACCGAGTCACCCGAGGTCCATGGTGGGGCCGACGAGAATGGGCGCGCTGTTCCTGTTGTTGGAGCCAGGGACCCCAACCTTTTCAGGGGACACGGCGTGTCAGGCGACACGCGTCCCGCGGCTCGACGCCTTCGATGAGCCGCTGATGGTGGTTCATCGGCTACTGGTGGCAGCGAGAGCCGTCGAGCCTGCTCAGGCCAGGCCGCGCAGTCGGACGGCTTCTGCCACTCGCGCGATCCCGACCATATAAGCGGCGGTCCGGAGATCGACCCCGCGCTCGAGATGGCGCTCCCACATCACCTGGAATGCCCGGTCCATGAAGTCCAAGAGCTGCGTGTTGAACTGGTCCTCGGACCACCGGAACTCGGTGAGATTCGACGTCCACTCGAAGTAACTACCGGTGACGCCTCCGGCATTGGCCAAGATATCGGGGACCACGATCACGCCGCCTTCGGATAGGGAGGCGTCAGCCTCGAGCGAGACCGGGTGGTTGGCCGCTTCGACGACCAGCTGTGCCCGAACGTCTGCGGCGTTCGTGGTGTCAATGGCGTTCTCCAAGGCGGCAGGTATCAAGACGTCGCAGTCGAGGGCGAGCAGTTCGGCGTTGGTGACAAAATCGCCAATCTCCACTTCCTTGAGCAGCGTGCCAGGCTTGACCTCGGCCAGTAGTGCCGGCACGTCGACGCCTTCACGAATGTGACGTCCGCCGGAGACATCGGAGACACCCACGATCACCGCACCCTGCTCGGCGGCGATCTGAGCCACATGGCGTCCAACGTTGCCGAACCCCTGGATGATGACTCTCTGGCCGACAAGGCTGCGGCCCAGAGCGGTGAGGGTGGCCGCGGCCACTGCCACCACGCCCCGTCCCGTCGCCTCGACCCGGCCGGGGATGCCGCCGAGATCAATCGGCTTACCGGTGGCCACCGCGGGCGACCAGCCGGCTCGCGAAGAGTAAGCATCCATGACCCATCCCATGACCCGGGCATCGGTGTTGACGTCGGGGGCCAAGATGTCAAGGTTCGGGCCGATAACCCCGGAGATGGCGTTGGTGAAGCTCCGGGTCGCGGCTTCGAGTTCGCGGGGTGACAGCGCCGCCGGGTCGAGGGTCATGCCCCCCTTGGCCCCGCCAAAAGGCAGGTCGAGCATGGCGCACTTCCAGGTCATCAACGAAGCCAGGGCCTGTACCTCGTCGAGGTCGGTGTTGGGGTGATAGCGCAGGCCGCCCTTGAAGGGTCCCCGCGCGCCGTTGTGCTGGACCCGATAACCACGAAACGACAGGACCGACCCGTCGTCGGCGTGGATGGGGACCTGGACGTCGACTTGACGGTAGGGCTCGGCCAAGAGAATGCGTACATCGTCTTCAATGTCGAGCAGCCTTGCGACGCGCTCCACGTTGGTGCTGACCGATTCGTAGAAGGTAGTCATGCCTCTGAGGCTACCGACGGCTCACTGAGATCGGAGGGACTTCACCTACGGCGCTCGGACCGCCGGTTTTCGAGGTCAGCGCGACGCAGGGTGGGGATCGTTGCTATGGGGCGCCGGCTATCAGCGCAGAGGGCGTGACGTCGCCACTTCGAAAAGCGTAATCTCAACACTCCGAGGTACCGGCCTGCCCTCGACACCCCGAGCCGCATTCTTCTGCTGGGCAAGGTGTTGTTGCAGGTGGTCCATCGATTCCCACCGCTCGGACAGAATCGCGCGTTCCGGATCGACGGGGTCGGCAGCCATTACGTATTCGAGGCAACCCTCTTCCTGGCGGGAGGAGCGCATTGACTCGATGCTTGTCTCCACGAACCGGTCCCGTTCATTCGGGTCAATTGAGAACACTCCCTGCACAATCACGATGGCCATCCGCCCTTTATAGGCGATTACGCCCATGGGCCGGCTACTTCTCCGAGAGGACCGCCGAAGCGGGGGTCAAATCCAGAGCGACATGGGGCAGAACCGGAGGATTACTCCGCGAGCAGGCCGGAGAGGTTGCACAAGCCGCTGCGATCTACTGGAATCACTTCGTCAACAGAACGGGGGAGCGATGGAAGTTGCCGAGCGCGAGATGCAGGTGCAGAGGTTCGTTGACGAGGTCTGGAATCGCCGAAACTACGAAGCAACCGCTGATCTCTACAGCGAGAGCTACGTCAATCCGTTTGGGACAGGGCCCTCGGCTAGGGCCGAGCCGATCCGCCACTACCACGAGGCGTTTCCCGATCTCCACATGGACGTCGAGGAGTTGGTCGTTGCCGGCGACACGGCCGTCCTGAGGATGACATTCCGCGGCACCGACACAGGAGGCTACGTGGGCCGGGCCGCTACGGGACGGGTCGTGGAGGAATGGGTGGCCGCCATCATGCACTTCGAGGGCGACAAGGTCGTCAGGGAATGGATAGGAGCCGACAAGCTCGGACTGTTCATCCAGCTGGGGGTCCTCGACGACCCGTGGCCCAAGTAGGCGGACGACTCTGACCAGCTTGGCGGTTCATAGTTCCCGACGCGCATAGCCACAAGCAACCAGCTGCGGTCCACCTTGACGATGGCGACGTCGTCCATGGCCCGAAGGATCTCTCCACCGCCGCTCGCCTTTATCAACGGAGCGTCCGCATTCGATCAATGGCGATACAGGTCACGTTCGTGGTGCTGAATCCTGACCTTCGTGCGGGCGACTCCGCGGTAGTCGGCGGGCTCGCGGGAGCAGCGCTCTCCGTAGGGATTCGATCACCCACGGTCGCAGTGCAGATCGGCCCGTCATTTCGGCAGCTCCAACATCCGCCGGTTGAGATAGGTGGCGTCAGCCTGGGCTCGGCGCAGAGTCTGAATCATGCGTCGTACCCGCGAGACGGGCGGTGTGTCGTCGGTGAACCTCGGCCGGTTGTTGGTGGGCTCTCGGAAGTTGTGTTCGTTTGTCATATCTCCAGTATGAAGGCGCCAGGCTCGGGATGACACTGGTAGGATTGACCATATGCGCGTGAATCCTGCCAAACGGCACAAGGTGGCCATCGTCTTGTCCGAGGGCCTTTCTGCCTTTGAATTCGGAGTGGCTTGCGAGGTTTTTGGCGTGGACCGCTCGGAACTGGGAGTGCCCTGGTACCGGTCCTTCGTGTGTGCGGTCGAGCCTGGGCCAGTGTCCGCCGAATCGGGCTTCACTGTGGTGGCGCCTTACGGCCTGGACACGCTGGCCCGGGCCGACACCATCGTCGTAGTCCCGCCGGGAAACGACGTCGAACACCCGCCGGCATTGCTCGCGGCTCTGGTGCGCGCCCACCGGCGTGGGAAGCGGCTCATATCGCTCTGCACCGGAGCACTGGTGCTGGCAGCCGCCGGACTGCTCGATGACCGTGCCGCCACCACCCATTGGATGCACACCGACGAGCTCATCGAGAGCTACCCACGGGTAAAGGTCGATCCCTCGGTGCTTTACGTTCACGACGGGAACATTCTCACTTCAGCGGGCAGCGCGGCCTCAATCGATCTATGCCTGTACGTGGTCACGCTCGACTTCGGCGCCGAGGTGGCGAACGCCGTGGCCCGCCGGATGGTCATATCGCCGTACCGCGAGGGCGGTCAGTCGCAGTTCGTCGAGACCCCGTTGACCGGAGTCCAATCCGACGACACATTTTCCGAGACGCTCCAGTGGGTCCGTAGTCATCTTGACGAACCAGTCACTGTGGAGGGGCTGGCCGAGAGGGCGGCAATGAGTCCGCGGACCTTCGCCCGGCGTTTCCGTGATACCACTGGCACCACGCCCTACCGCTGGGTCCTGTTGCAGCGCGTCCTGCTGGCGCGGCGTCTGTTGGAGACCACGGACCAACCGGTCGACTTCATCGCCGACAAGTGCGGTATGGGCCCGCCGGCCTTGCGCGAGCAGTTCCAGCGGATTGTGGGCACCTCTCCTTCCCACTATCGGAGGGCCTTCCGGCGCGCCGCCTAATTCCATGACGGTTCAATCGACAACTGCGGCATAATCGGCCCATGTCTGCGGAGCACATCAACACCGGCGTGACGATTGGCTGGGTATGTATCGATTGCTCGAACCCTCAACGGTTGGCTGGGTGGTGGCAGGAGTTGCTCGGTGGCACCGTGAGCGTCGATGAAGATGGCGACGTCCGTCTCGAGACCGATACCGTCCCGCTGCTCTTCCTGAGAGTGCCCGAAGTCAAGACGGTGAAGAACCGCGTGCACTTGGACCTGCGCGTCAATGATTTCGACCGCGCCGTTGCCAGGACGAAGTCTCTCGGGGCTTCGCCGGCTGATGACGTGTTCGTCGGAGACCGCTGGCAGGTCTTCCGAGATCCCGAGGGCAACGAATTCTGTCTGATCCGACCGACCGCAGAGGGTGAGGACGGTCCCTGATCCACCTTGACCAGCCCCCGTCACCGCGACGGGACCGGTCGGCGGTTTCAGAGACGTTCCGCCGCCGCTGGAATGGCAGGGAGGCTGGCATGACCCGCTACGGTGGCGCCGTGAGCGGCCCGCGGGTGCCCGGTGGGGTGGTGCACAAGCTTCCTGGAGACCTGCGTGAGGCGCTGATCACGAACCCCACGGCACTCGTTGCCTGGAAGGACATCACGCCTCTGGCCCGTAACGAGTTCATCTGCTGGGTGGAGGATGCCAAGCAGGAGATGACTCGAGAACGCCGTATTCGCCGGACCCAGGAGGAGCTGGAGGAAGGCCAGCGCCGGCCTTGCTGCTGGCCAGGGTGCGCGCACCGCGAGCGCACCGGCAGATAGCAACACGGCGCCGCCGGAGCGCCTGGACATGCGGGGACAACGGAACCGGATGCAATGAGGATCCCCGGCCGGAGTCGGGGGGTCGCCATTTCGCGACGGGGTATCCGATTGCCCGTTCGGATCCGACGATCAATTGTTGTCCTCCGGCTCGCTCACCTGCACGAAGTGCTCTCCCTGGAGTACCCACCGCATCTCCTCGCTCACGTTCGGGCAACAAATGGCCGCCGGGCCTGTCACGCCCCGAGCGGGGAGCACCACGTCGTTGTCGAAGATGGAAAACCCGGCAGCGAACCACACGACGTTTGCCTGGGGCTCGGGTGGCTCCAGGAGCGTCTGGAGAAGTCGGGGTTGGCTGGATCGAGGATTAGCGGTGAACGCGTAGAGCGAACTCGGAGTCGGGGTGCCGGCATCGCACCTCACCAAGACGAGCGCGATCGGAGTACCCCGTGCTGACCTGACGTAGGACACCTGCTGAACCTCGACGGTAAAGCCGTACGCCGATCCCGGGTTGCACCCGATGTTCCCCGGGAACGTCACCTTCGAGAAGTTGAGCCCGGGGTAGTGGACGTCTTTCCACACCACGTCTTGGAACGCCGTGCCCGATGTGACCGCAACGGCGTTGTCGGACAGTGGAGCCTGTTGATGCGAGAGCGAAAGCCCGAGGGGAACGGCCACCGCGCAGATCACCAGTGCCGCCAGGGCCGCCCGCATGGCCACGGCACGTCGGCGCAGCACGGTTCCCCGTCGTACAGTCCGCTCGAGGAGCTCGGCCATGTGCTCTCCCGGGATCTCGTCGAACAGCTCCTCATGACGGGTCATGGCAAATTCTCCTTCGACAGCTGGTCGCGCAGGCGCAGGATCGCTCGGTGCAGATGGGTTTTGACCGATCCGGTGCTCATGTGGAGGACACGCGCGACTTCTGCTTCTGACAGGTCGACGATGTAGCGAAGCACGACGACCTCCTGCTGCCTCCTGGTGAGCGACCGTATTGCGCTCACCACGTCTTCCCTCTCGACGATGTCAGCCGGAGCGTCCCGGGCGACGATGACGGGCAGAAATGCCTTCTTGCGTCGCACCTCGTCGAGCGCGGCGTTGGTGGCCACTCTTACCACCCAGGCCTCTGGGCTCTCCAACTTGGAGACCCGTCCCCAGCGGGCGAAAGCCCGAGCAAATGCCTCGACAGCGAGGTCCTCAGCGAGAGAGGGGCCGATGATCCGGGCAGCGGCCGCCCGGACTTTGGCGAACGACGACATGAAGAAGCCTTCGAAGGTCCGCGTGTCCGCTGATTCGTCCTGCATGACCTCAGGTACGCCCATCACTGCCCAGTAGACGGTTGGCGACCACAATGGGTTGACATTCTCGACGGAATCTTGGCCAAACGCCGAACAGCCTGAGTGGGAGGCCCGGCGCCGCGATACGCCGGCGCGGACGGAGCACGGGTCCACTCGGCAACGGGCTTGTCCGACCTTGTCCTCCTGGTGACGCCTCGAGATCGAGGTCCCGTGACGCATCGAAGAGCGAAGCTCTCTCCCAGAAGTGGGAGGGCCACAGACCTGTGCTAGCTCACGCCAATCGTCAACAGGTCATGGTGTTGCTATCTGATCGAAATATCGGGGCGGCTGACTGAGGTTCGATCTGTCGCGACCGGCTCAGGACTCCATGCCGAACCAGCGACGGCGCCGTGAGGCGCCGAACTCGACCTTCGACGCCACCATCTCCTCCGATGCCTCGGTGAAGGTCCCGAACGGAGACGCGTCCCCGAGGAAGTTGGCGTCGAACCGCGCCACCTTGGGGCCGCCGAACTCTATGTAGCAGGTCGCGAGGCCCTTGTACGGCTCGGGTTCGGGGCCGCCCCGTATGTGGTGGATCAGGACGTCCGCCAATGTCGACGCCTCTCCCTCGGCGATGGCGCCAACCCGGGGGACGGGAGCGCTCGTTATGTCGCCCACGGCGTACACCTGCTCGAATTTGGTGGCGAACGTGCGATGGTCCACGGCGATCCACCCGTCCTCCTCCACGAGAGCCGACTCCGCGACCACTTTGGGGGCACGATGGACCGGGATGGCGAGGAACAACGCGTACGGGATGGTTCGCCCGTCGCGCAGTGTCGCCGTCTTGGTCGAGGGGTCGAGAGCGGTGACCTTGGACTCGGGCCACCATCCGATGTCCCGTTCAACGAGCGCCTTCAAGATGCCGGCCGAAGCCTCGTCCGAAATCGGGATCGGCTTTGGCATGGGGCTGATGACCTTGATGGTGCTTGCCTCGCGGAGTCCGCGCTTCTCGAGGTAGTCGTGCAGCATGATCGCCGTCTCGAAGGGCGCGGCCGGGCACTTGAAGAAGGGGCCGAGCACACCGACGATGGCGTCTCCGCTCTCGAAGGCGGGCAACACCGAGCGGACGCGGTTGGCTCCCTCGACCGAGTAGTACTCGGTTCCTTCCTCCACGACTCCGGGGGTGGCCGCCGGGTCGAGGTCGGCACCCAGCGCCACCACCAGGATGTCGGGCTCGTAGCTCGCCTGGTCGGTCGTGACCCGGCGGGTCTGGGGGTCGATGGAGAGGATCGTCTCCTGGGTGAAGCGGACCCCCGGCTTGTGGAGCCTCGAATAGGGCAGGCGGACGGTGTCGAGGTCGGACCGCCCGAACATCAGGTCCAGCTTCGAGAAGCCGAAGACGAACGCGTCACTCGCATCAATAATCGTGACGTCGACTTCGCCGGGCAGGTCCTCCGAGAGCCGGGTCGCCAGCTCCAAGCCGGCAAAGCCTGCTCCAAGGATCAGCACCTTCTTCATCGCGCCCCTCCCATCCCCGGCGAAGATCGACCGGTGTCCTACCCCGTCGGCAGCACACCTGAGTATGCCAAATGTCTCTCGGAGGTGGCTGAGGTCGCTCCGTCGCGTGCCAATTCACGGTTCCGTGATTGGGAGTCGCACGGAGAGGGTGGGGTGGCGACCGTTTAGGGGGCTGAGGAGCCTGGCGCACGAGTCGCGGATGGGATTGGTCATGTCCGATCGGTCTTGACGATAGGGTCCGGCCATGATCGTGTCCGTGTTCCGACGGCGCCTGAAGGAAGGAAAGACCTTCGACGACTTCCTGGAGGCATGGCAGGCCGAAAAGGGCTTTGGCGTGCCCACGCGCGTGTTCAACGCGCAACGACTCGATGACGAGCGCGAAATCCTGACGTTCGGCTTCGTTGACACCGACGCCGCAGCACTGAGCGCCGAGGCGACTGCGGTCGCCGAGCAGGAGGCGGTGCGGCACAGCCGGATCGACGAGGTGATCGAGTCCACGCAGCTGCGTGCGTTCTACGACCTGCGTTGCGAGCATGACCTCAGCTCCGCGCCGCGCCAGATCCTGCTCGGGTCTGCCGAGAGCCTGCTGGAGGGGTTCGGCGATCGGCTCTCCAACACCTGACCCTCCAGATTCGTGGTGACCGCCTCTGGCGGGCTCCCTACCGCTGGAGTTCGAGCCCGGCGAAGGCGCCGTCAGCGCGCCAGTCCGCCAGGAGCTGGAAGAAGGGCATCGGCCCCTGCCCGTACGAGCTTCCCAAGAACCCGCCGGATGCTGGTTGACCCTCGTTGTTGTAGTAGCCCGGTGTGCACTGCACCTGGAACGCCCTGATATCCCGGGCCGACTCGGACAAGGTCGCAATCCAGTCATCCTCGCCCTGGGCGGTTGCCTCCACCGTGCCCACCCCGTTGTCGATGGCGTGCCGCAGAATGTGGCACAGGTGAGTGCTGGCCTCGTCGAGCAGGTGCGGGTAGTTGACCGTGAACCCACCCTGCGAGTGGCCCAGGACGAACATGTTCGGGAACCCGTGCACGTGCATGCCGTGGACCGAGCGCATGCCGTCGCTCCAATGCTCCGACAGGGTACGTCCGCGGGAGCCCACGACGTCGTAGCCCGCCCTCTGCGTGTAGTCGGTCCCGACCTCGAAGCCGGTCGCAAAAATGAGGCAGTCGACTGCGTACTCCTGGCCACCGGCCACGACACCGTCGGGCGCAATCCGGTCGACGCCCCGCCCGTCGGTGTCGACCAGCGTGACGTTCGGCCGGTTGAAGGACTGCAGGTAGTCGTCGTGAAAGCACGGCCGCTTGC
This sequence comes from Acidimicrobiales bacterium, assembly GCA_035602795.1. Taxonomy (GTDB): domain Bacteria; phylum Actinomycetota; class Acidimicrobiia; order Acidimicrobiales; family RAAP-2; genus Bog-473. The sequence goes on from DATNLP010000595.1 coordinate 23,298, forward strand.
AGAACTGCCGGTACCAAGGCTTGAGGGCCGCCGCCGTCGCCGGGTCGGTCACGAGGGTGTCCACCCGGGCCCGAACCTGTTCCATCTTCTCGAAGTCGGCCAGCTCGAGGGTGTCGGCCAGGCTCTCGTCCGGGGGTCCGTCCTGCTCGCGTACCCGGCGTAGCAGGCGTCCGATGATGTCGGTCCAGCCGTCCATCACCAGGTCTTCGCCGGCCAGGCCCCCGGAGGTCAGCACCGTGAAGTTCTCCATCCTCCGTCGCTGCCAGCCCGGCTCGAGGGAGGACGCCCACGAAGGGTCGGTCGGCCGGTTGGCCCGGACGTCGATGGACGAGGGAGTGCGTTGGAAGAGGAAGAGCTGTGCCGCCGCCGCCGCCACGTGCGGTACGACCTGGACCGCCGTCGCCCCGGTGCCGATGATGCCCACGCGCTTGTCGTGCAGGCCCACCAGGTTCCCGTTCGAGTCACCGCCGGTGTAGCCGTAATCCCATCGGCTGGTATGGAAGGTGTGGCCCCGGAACGACTCGATGCCCGGGACGCCGGGCAGCTTGGGCCGGTGCAGTGGGCCGTTACCCATGACGAGGAAACCAGCGGTCATCCGGTCGCCGCGATCGGTATGGATGGTCCAGAAGAGGCGCGCCGGATCCCACTCGATCCGGGTGATCTCGGTGGAGAAGCAGGACCGCTCGTAAAGACCGAAGTGCTGGGCGACGCGCCGGCAGTGACCGAGTATCTCGGGCGCCCGGGCGTACTTCTCGGTCGGGATGTAGGCGGTCTCTTCCAGCAGTGGGAGGTAGACGTAGGACTCGACGTCGCACTGCGCGCCGGGATAGCGGTTCCAGTACCAGGTCCCGCCGAAGTCCCCTCCCTTCTCAATGATGCGGAAGTCCTCGATGCCGGCTTGCCGCAGCCGCGCGCCGGTCATGAGCCCGGCGAAGCCACCCCCGACGATGGCGACGGTCACGTGGTCGACGAGCGGCGCCCGGGGCACCACGTCGACATAGGGGTCGTGCAGGTACGCCGCGAACGGCCCGGTGACGTCGGTGTATTGGGTGTTCCCGTCAGAGCGGAGCCGCTTGTCCCGTTCCGT
>DATNLP010000627.1:0-2635 GCA_035602795.1 Acidimicrobiales bacterium
TACCTGACCTGAACATCATCGCCAAGTTGCCGTCCGTGTCGGGCTACGCGTCGATCGTGAACGGCAACTACGAAGCCGTCACCCACACGCACGAGCAGGACGACCTCGACCTGGGCCAGCTCGGCTCAGGGACCCTCGCTCAGCTGGACCTGCAGGAAGTCGTGACCGTGCCGGAGTACTTCCTCGTGCCGCTGGCCTCCCCGCCGCGCACGGCCGCCGACATCACCCAGGTGACGGAGAACATCGGCACCGACCCCGTCCTGCCCAGGGGCTATGGCGCCGACTACAACGACACCGCCTATCCGTTCTACCCAGGGCCGCGGCCCGCTCTCCGCGCCGGGCAGTCCACTTCCTGGTTCTTCGGTGAGTCGCTGCAGCCGGCCGCCGGCACGGTGCTCTTCGGGCGTGCGAGCCCGGCGGGGGCGCGCATCAGATTCGGGATCCTCGACGCCGACGGGTCCACCCGGTGGGGCGCGGCAGTTCCCGTCGCCGCCGGCGCCACGACGGTCACCGCTCCGATGCCACCGGGAGCCGGTGTCGGGCTGTCGCTTCAGGTGCTCAGCGGGTCCATACCCCAGGAGCGGGTCATCATCGCCGCTGACGGGCGTCCCTACGAGCTCGGTGGGTCACTCTCCTCCACACTCGAGCCCGGGGAGTGGCGGGTGGCGGGCTTCGCCCAGGGCTACGTCGTCTTCACCTACGCCAAGCTGCCGTCACCCATCTCGGCTCGCACCAGCGCGGGGGCGCCGCTCTCCGTGCAGGTGATCTCCAGCACCACCAAGTCGGAGCAGGTCCGCGTCAACGCGCCGGTGGCGTCGACGGTAATCCGCTCCGTGGCGTGGGATTCGGGTTGGAAGGGCACCGTCTCGGTCGACGGCGGGACGGCCCGCAGCATCCCGGTCACGGCCTACGACCTCGTCCAGCAGGTTCGCATTCCCGCCGGGGACGACGTCGTGACGTTCCACTACCGACCGCCGCACCTCCTCGCGGCCAGCGTGCTCAGCCTCGGGGCGGTCGGCCTGCTCGTGGCGCTGCTGGCCGGTTGGCTGGTCGTGCGCCGGCGCCGGCGCCGACCGTCCGGCAGGGATGGCGACGCCCACGCAGGGGAGGGGTCGGAAGAGGCCGACGACGAGCCGGCACAGCCACGTGAGGTCAGCCTGGCGTAAGGGCGCCTCATGGCGCGTCGTGCCCTTCGGGAGGTTGGGGGGTGCCGGGCCCCGTGGGGTTGTTAGGCCCTCAACAGTACGGATGGGCCAGCGAGAGCAAGAACTCCCCGTCCTCGGCCCCCCACATCCCCTCGACCACGAATCCGGCCTCGTTCAGCTCTTGCTCCACGCGCTCTGGGGTGAACTTGGCGCTGATCTCCGTGAGGAGGTCCTCGCCCGCCTCGAAGCGCACCGTGATGCCGGCCTCCGCCAGTGAGACCTCCGTAGCCTCTTCGGCGCGCAGCCGCATTTCGATCCATTGCTCATCCTCGTTCCACACCGCCACGTGTTCGAACAGCTCGGGATCGAAGTCACCTCCCAGCTGCTCGTTGAGGACGCGGAGCACGTTCCGGTTGAAGTCCGCGGTGACGCCGGACGAGTCGTCGTAGGCCGCCACCAGGCGGCCCCGGTCCTTCACCAGGTCCGTGCCGAGGAGGAGCGAGTCGTCGCTCGACATGGTGCAGTTCAGGTCGAAGAGGAACCGGGCCCGTTGGGCGGGGTCCAGGTTGCCGATCGTCCCGCCCAGGAAGGCGATCATCCTGCGGCCATCGGCCGGAATCTCGGCCAGGTGCTGGTGGAAGTCGCCGATGACGACATGGATGTCGAGGGTGTCGAACTCACGGGACAGGGTGGTGGCGGCGTTGCGCAGGAACTCGTCGCTGACGTCGAAGGGCACGTAGCGTCCCAGGGTCCCGGCATCCTCGAGCGCGGAGAGGAGCACCCGGGTCTTGTCGCACGCACCGGCACCGAGCTCGACGAGCGTGTCGGCCTTGGACAGCTCGGCGATGGCGGGGGAGTGGGCCTCGAGGAGGGCGCGTTCGGCCCTGGTCGGGTAGTACTCGGGCAGCTGGGTGATCTCCTCGAAGAGCTGGCTGCCCCGCTCGTCGTAGAACCAGACGGGCGGGATCGACTTCTCCCGCCCCCGCAGTCCGCGGAGGGCATCGAGCTTCATTTGGTCCCGCACCTCGTCAGGCGAGAGGTGCACGTCGATGGTGTAGGCCACGTTCTCAGGGATCCCGGGCCAGTCGGACGCCGCTGAACGCCCAGCGGGCTCCGGGAGGGAAGAAGTTGCGATACGTGGCGCGCGTGTGGCCCCGAGGGGTGACGCAGCACCCGCCTCTGAGCACGTACTGGCTGACCATGAACTTGCCGTTGTACTCACCGACCGCGCCCGGCGCCGCCCGGAAGCCGGGGTAGGGCGAGTACGCGCTGGACGTCCACTCCCACGTGTCGCCGAAGAGCCCGTTGGTCGAGATGGCTGGCCGCGGATGGGGCGCGCCGCGCACGAGGACGTCGTCGTCGAGGAAGTTGTCGCCCTCACCATGCGTGATCGCGATCGTCTCCCACTCCGATTCGGTCGGCAGCCGCATGCCCGTCCAGTGGGCGAAGGCGTCAGCCTCGTAGTAGCTCACGTGGCAGACCGGCTCGTC
>DATNLP010000634.1:0-5889 GCA_035602795.1 Acidimicrobiales bacterium
CACGACCGGGACTCCTCCGACCCCGAGACGGGCCAGCCGGGGCAGCACGGCGTCGAGGTCGGCGTAGAGGGAGACCAGGAAGAAGCCCGCGGCCGGACCGGCCGGGGCGGCCGCGGGCGGGCCCATGCCGGCGAGGTCGACCAGCTCGACGATGCCGGCGTCGGGCGAACCGGGATCCCCCAGGAACACCGAACGGAGCGAGGTCTCCGAGCCGCCGAAGAGCTCCGGCCAGGGCCCGTCGAAGGCATGGTCCATGAGCACCTCGAGCCCGAGGCCGTCGCGCCAGAAGACGAGGCTGGCCTCGACGTCACGCGTTCCGATCGCGGTGTGATGCACCTTCGCCACTGGTCCTCCGAGCCCGGGTGGGCGGCCCTGAGTCTGCCACCCGGCGCCGGGTACGGTCTGGCCCGGACCGAGCCGAAGGGAAGCACATGAGCGACGAAGTCGGGCCACTGGCCCTGGTGGTGGGCGGCGGTTCGGGCATCGGCGCCGCCCTGGTGTCGGCGCACCGGGCCGGCGGTACCGCAACGGTGGTCTGGGACGTGGCCGGCGAGCGCGATGTGACCTGCGACGTGGCCGATCCCGGAGCGATCGACGCCGCAGTCGACGAGACCCGCGCCCGCTGGGGCGTGCCCGCCTGGGTCACCGTCACGGCCGGCATCGGGCATGCCGGGATGCTCACGGACGTCTCACCCGAGGAGTTCGACCACGTGCTGCGCGTGAATGCGCGCGGACCGTGGCTGTGCATACGGGCCTGGGCCCGTATCCTGCGCGCCGAGGGCAGCCCGGGCTCGTTCGTCGCCACCTCGAGCATCAGCGCGCGGCTGGTGGACCGCTCCATGGGTGTCTATGGCGCGTCGAAGGCCGCTCTCTCCATGCTGGTCAAGGTGGCGGCCGAGGAATGGGGCCCCGACGGCCTGCGCGTCAACGCGGTAGGCCCGGGCGTCACCAACACGCCCATGCTCACGGGCGGAGCACCGTCCACGGGGAGCCACCCCTGGCTGGACGGCGTGGTCAGCCGCACGTCCCTCGGCCGCCTCGGCGAGGCCGACGACATCGCGCGGACCATCTTGGCCGTGCACGCCATGGAGTGGGTCACCGGCCAGGTCATCGAGTGCGACGGCGGGCTCTCCCTACGCAGCCCGATCGACGCGTACGGCGCGGCAACGCGCCGAACGCAGGGCGCGAGCGAAACCGGGTCGGCTTAGTTCTTCGCCCGCAACCCGTCGCAGATGACGCCGAGCAGGTCGGCCGCCGGCGCCCCGTGGTACACGGCCTGACACGTCCCGAAGACGAGGTTGACCACGGTCTCGCCCGTCACGTCGCGACGCACGACGCCGGCGTCCTGGGCCCGGCGGAGCAGCACGCCGACCGCCTCGCGGAGTCCTTCCTTGACGTCGGCGGCGGCCTCCTCGAAATGGATGTCGGCACCGATCACCGCCGCCACGAGGTCCCGCTTGGCCGCGCCCTCCTCGACCATGTGGTCGAGGAAGCGGTAGAACGCCGCGCCGGGGTCGGCCGCATCGGCCAGTTGCCGGGCGTCGGCCGTCAGTTCGACCAGCCGCTCGAGGAGGATGGCCTCGCACAGCGCCTCCTTGGTCGGGAAGTGCCGGTAGAGAGTCCCGACGCCGACGCCCGCCTTCTCGGCGATCACGTCGACCGGCACCTCGATGCCCTCGGCGGCGAAGACCAGCTCGGCTGCCTCGAGGATGCGGACCCGGTTGCGCTGGGCGTCGGCCCGCTGCGGGCGCGCCGCGGCGGTGCAGTCACGACCTCCCGCTACCGTCCGCCCTGAGTCCACAGAAATCTCTTCCTCCCCGTTGACAAACGGAACCTTCGTTCCGTATAGTCTAAGTGGAACCGATCCTCCGATTATACGGCAACCGGGATCCGGAATCGAGACCCTTTCGAAGAGGGCCTCACCGGGTGGACCGGGAGGGTTCTGGAAACCGCACACGACGGGAGAGCAGACACATGGCCTTGACTTTTGACGCCTCTGAGCAGGAACTATCCGAGCCGGCGGGCGCCGACCCCAAGCGCTTCCGCGCCCTGGCTGTCATTGCAGTGGCCCAGCTCATGGTGGTGCTGGACGCCTCTGTGGTCATCATCGCCCTGCCCTCGGCCCAGCGGGCGCTCCACATCTCGACGGCCAACCGCCAGTGGATGCTGACCGCCTACACGTTGGCCTTCGCCGGGCTGTTGCTCCTCGGTGGCCGGATCGCCGACTACTTCGGGCGCAAGCGGATGTTCGTGGTGAGCCTGATCGGGTTTGCCTCCGCCTCCGCCCTGGGGGGCCTGGCCCAGAACGCCGCCATGCTCTTCAGCGCCCGCGCCCTGCAGGGCGCCTTCGCCGCCGTCATGGCCCCCGCGGCCCTGTCGCTGCTGACGGTGGCGTTCACCGAGCCCAAGGAACGGGCCCGCGCCTTCGCGGTCTACGGCGGCATCGCCGGCGGCGGGGCGGCCATCGGCCTCATTCTGGGCGGGTTCCTCACCGAGTTCGCTTCCTGGCGCTGGACGCTCCTCATCAACGTGCCCATCGCGGTGGTGGCGGCGCTGGCCGCACTGCGGGTGGTGCACGAGAGCCGCGCCTCGGCCAACCACGGCTACGACCTCCCCGGAGCGTTTACCGTCACGGCAGGGCTCGTAGCACTCGTCTACGGCTTCACCAAGGCGGGCACCGACGGGTGGAGCTCGACGACCGCGGTGACGCTCTTCGTGGCGGCGGGCGTGCTGCTGCTCACCTTCGTCGTGATCGAGCTGCGGGCGGCCCACCCGCTGCTCCCGCTGCGCGTCGTGCTGGAGCGCAACCGCGGCGGGTCGTTCCTGGCCTCGTTGCTGGTCGGAACGGCCATGCTGGGCACGTTCCTCTCGCTGACCTACTACTTCCAGGGCACGCTCCACTACTCGGCCCTGAAGAGTGGGTTCGCCTTCGTGCCCTTCTCACTCGGCATCATTGCGGGCGCCACCGCCGCCAGCCGACTGCTCCCCCGCTTCGGCCCGCGCACCGTCATGACCGGCGGCCTCGTCATGGCGGCGGCCGGGCTCTTCCTCTTCAGCACGATCGGCGTGCACTCGACCTACGTGTCGATCGTGCTGCCGGCCGAGCTGATCGTGAGCCTCGGCATGGGCATCTCGTTCGTGGTCATGAGCAGCACCGCCCTCCTCGGCGTCAACCCCGAGGACGCCGGCGTGGCCAGCGCGCTGGTGAACTCCACCCAGCAGACCGGCGGGTCCATGGGGGCCGCCCTCATCAACACCATCGCCACCACGGCCACCGTCTCCTACCTGGCCACGCACGGGACGTCCCCCGCCGCGGTGACGGCGGGCGCCATCCACGGCTACACGACGGCCTTCACCTTCAGCGGCATCGTGCTGGTGGCGGCGGCCATAGCGGCGTTCACCCTCATCCGGCGGGCCCGGGCCGACGAGGCACCGGTCGGCGTGGTGGACGCCGAGCCGTTGCTCCTGGCGGCGGTGTAGGGCCGGGGGACCTGGTCCCTTCGCTCTCGTTCAGCGCCGGTGCGGGTCGGAGTGGTCCCAGTCGGCCAGCAACGTGCGCAGCGCGGTGAGCAAGATGAGCGGCTGGTCGAGCATGGCGTGGTGGCCGGCCTCGGGAATTTCGATCACCGGAGCCACCCGTCCCAGCTTCTCGAACATGAAGGCCCCGATTTCGGGGGTGACCAGTCCGTACTCCGAGCGCAGCAGCGCCAGCCGGCAGTCCACCTCACCGAGATAGGGCACCGCGAAGCCCCGCATGCTGCCGGAGAACTGCTCGAAGATCCGGCGGTCGAATTTCCATTGCCAGCCCCCGTCGACCGCCTTGAGCGAGTGGCGGGCCACGAAGTCGATCACGTAGTCGAGGTAGTGCTCCTGGATGGGCACCGTCCGGAAATGGGCGACGGCGTCCTCCACGGTCGGGTAGGTGCGCGGCCGGCCGAAGGCTGACCGGAGGTGGTAGGCGTTGATTTCGGGGTCGGCCTCGGTCACCGGGGAGTCGCAGATGACGACACCGGCCACCTCGTCGGCATGCCGGGCCGCCGTCACAATGGTGATGAAGCCCCCCATGGAGTGGCCGATGACGACGGGGAGGCCGTCGATCGACGCATGGTGCGCCACGGCGACGACTTCGTCGGCCCACTGCCCGGGCTCATAGACGTCGCGGTGGCCGCTGTCGCCGTGACCGGAGAGGTCGATCGCCGCCACCCGGAATTGCCCGGCGAAAGTGGCCGCCACCGGCGTCCACCAGTGGGCGTGCGCCCCACCGCCGTGGACGAAGACGAGGCCGCGCCGGCCCGGCTCACCCCAGGCCAGGTAGTGCACGGGACAACCTTCGACGACGACGCTGAGGTCGTCGTAGGGCACGGCCACGGCGCGGGCGAACCACGCCGGGGCGTCCGGCAGGAGGGGCGGGCCCGCCATCGGGCGGCGGCTACTCGATGATCTCTATGGCGTACTCGGGGCAGTTGGCCACGGCGAGGCGCGCCTTCTCCTCGAGCTCCACCGGCACCTCGTCGACGATGACCGAGGCCTGCCCGTAGTCGTCGACGTCGAAGATCTCGGGGGCCAGGCCGTAGCAGCGGGCATGCCCCTGGCACTTGTCGGGGTCGACGCGGACCTTCATCAGAACACCACCGGGAGGACCCGGGGCCCGCGCACCTGCCCGCCGGCCCAGCTGATCGCCTCGCCCTCGGCCAGGGAGAACTCGGGGATGCGGGCCAGCCACTCCTCGAGCGCCACCTGCAGCTCCATGCGCGCCAGGTTCGAGCCGGCGCAGCGGTGGATCCCCGATCCGAAGGCCACGTGGCGGTTGTGGGCCCGGTCCAGCTGCACCAGGTCGGGGTCCTCGAAGGCCTCAGGATCGCGGTTGGCGGCGGGGAAGTTCATCAGCACCTTGTCGCCCGCCTTCATGGGGCACCCGGCGTAGGTGATGTCCTCGACCACCTCGCGGGCCATCGTCACCGGCGAGTAGGCCCGCAGGAGCTCCTCGACGGCGGTGGGCATCAGGTCGGGCTCCGCCACCAGCCGCCGCCGGTCCTCGGGGTGCGTGGCCAGGTGCCACAGGGACGAGCCGATGGCGCTCCAGGTCGTGTCCACCCCGGCGATGAGCACCAGCGCCGCCATGCCGAGCACGATGCCGTCGTCGACGGGCTTCCCGTCGACCTCGGTGTGCAACAGCTCACTCAGCAGGTCGTCGCCCGGCTCCCGGCGCCGGAACTCGAGCTGTTCGATGAAGTAGAGCAGGAGGCCCTCGGCGCCCTTTTGGCGGCGCTCAGGGTCGTCGGCGAACTCGAGCACGTCGCGTACCCAACCCGTGAAGGTGTCCGACATGGCGGTCGGCACCCCGAGGATGCGGGCGATCACGCGCACGGGGATCTGCTGGGCGTAGTCGGCCGCTGCGTCCGCGTGGCCGGCGGCGGCGAGACCCTCGAGCAGGCTCCCGCAGAGCTCGCGGGTGAGCGGGATGTAGCTGTCGACGCGCGTGTGCGAGAACCACGGCAGCAACAGCCGCCGCGTCCAGGTGTGGACGGGCGGGTCCACCGAGATCGGCGGCAGGCCGTACTCGAGGTTGGGTCCCTGGAAGCCGGCGTCGGGCTCCTCGTCCTCGTCGCCGGGGATCACCGCCACCTTGACCGAGCTGAAGTGCGCGACGTCGTGGGCGATGGTGGTGACGTCGTCGTAGCGCAGCGGCATCCAGCTGCTCTTGCGGCGGTTCGTGTGGGCGATGGGGCAGGTGGCGCGCAGCTGGTCCCAAATGCTGAACGGGTCCGTCAGGTACCGCGGGTCCATGACGTCGAAGTCGGTGGCCCAGTCCTGCACGGGCGCGGTCTGTGTCATGCAACCCCCTTGGTCCGCATCCATCGTCCGCCTGCCGCCCACCCTACTTGTTGT
>DATNLP010000637.1:0-2306 GCA_035602795.1 Acidimicrobiales bacterium
CGCTGGGCGTGGCCTGCTCCATCGGGACGCCGCGCTTGGAGTTGGGATCGGTGGCCCGGGTCCTGGAGTTCCCGGTCAAGCCGGGCAGGGAGAGCGCGCTCCGGGCCATCGACCCCGACTCCAAGTCCGGCCGCTCGGTGCTGGCCGGCGCGCACGGCAGCCTGTTCGCCGACGCGGAGGGCCGGCCGCGCTTCGCCGACTTCATGAACACACCGTCGGTGCTGCAGGCGGAGATCGGGGCGCTGGGGGCCACGGCCACGGCGCGGGGATTGGCGCGGGTCTACGCCGCACTGGCGGGCGGGGAAGAGCTGGTGTCGCGGTCGTCGGTCGAGCGCTTCCGGGTCGAGCAGGTGTGCGGGCGCGACGCCGTCATGACGGTGCCGACGCGCTGGGCCGTGGGGTATTCGCTCGAGCCAGCGGCCGTGATCCCCGGACTGCCGCCGCTGCACGGGCCGAGCGACGGCGCGTTCGGCCACATGGGCGCCGGGGGTCAGATCGGGTTCGCCGATCCCGAACGAGGGGTGGCGGTCGGTTTCGTGCGCAACCACCTGGAGAACCAGGCGCTGCCGCTCATGGGCGCCTGCCTGGTGGACGTGCTCTACTCGTGCCTGAACGCGACGGCATGAACGCGGACCGAGGGAGCGGCGGTGTACGCAGCTGAACAGGCAGCAGAGCATCCGGACGAGCCGGCGCTCATTTTCGAACCGTCGGGCCGGGTGGTGACGTGGGCTGAGTACGAGGCCGGCGCCAACCAGATGGCGCACGTCATCCGCGACAGCGGGCTGGCCAAGGGCGACCACCTGGCCCTCTTCATGGAGAACATCCCCGAGGTGCTGCTGGCCGAGGCGGGCGCCGAGCGTACCGGCGTGTATTACACGCCGGTCAACTCCTACCTGTCGGCCGAGGAGGTGGCCTACGTCGTCAACAACTCGGAGTCGCGACTGGTGGTGACGTCGGCGGCCAAGGCCGAGGTGGCCGAGCAGCTCCCCGCGCTGTGCCCGAACGTCGAGCGCTGGATCATGGTGGGGGCAGGGGGAGGTGGCGCCGCCGCGCCGTTCGAGTCGTGGGAAGAGGCGGTCGGCACGGCCTCGAAGGAACACGTGGCCGACGAGCAGCTGGGCGCACCGATGGTGTACTCCTCGGGGACGACGGGGCGGCCCAAGGGCATTCTGCGCCCGGTGTCCGACATTCACCCGTCGGAGACGACCTTTGCCGTGCTGGGGATCGCCGCGCTGTGGCGGTTGCGAGAGGGGATGGTGTACCTGTCGCCGGCACCGCTGTACCACACGGCGCCGCAGGTGAGCGTGGCCATCTGTTTGCGGATGAAGTCGACGTGCGTCGTGATGGAGCACTTCGACCCGGCGTTGTACCTGGAGCTGGTGGGGCGGCACCGGGTGACGCATTCGCAGGTCGTGCCGACGATGTTCTCGCGCATGTTGAAGCTGCCCGAGGACGTGCGGGCGGCGGCCGACGTGTCATCGCTGGAGTGGGTGATCCATGCGGCGGCGCCGTGTCCGGTACCGGTGAAGGAGCAGATGATCGAGTGGTTCGGTCCGATCCTGCTCGAGTACTACGCGGCATCGGAGGGAAACGGGGGGACGTTCATCGACTCGGAGGACTGGCTGGCGCACAGAGGGAGCGTGGGGCGGGCGATGGTGGTGTCGATCCACATCCTGGACGACGACGGTGCGGAAAGCCCGGTGGGGACGCCGGGCACGGTCTGGTTCTCGGGGGCGACCGATTTCGAGTACTACCACGACCCCGAGAAGACGGCGTCGACACGGCGCGACGAGGGCAAGACGAGCACGGTGGGCGACGTCGGCTACCTCGACGAGGACGGGTACCTGTTCCTGACCGACCGCAAGGCGCACATGATCATTTCCGGGGGCGTGAACATCTACCCGCAGGAGACGGAGAACCTGCTGGTCACCCATCCCAAGGTGCTCGATGCCGCCGTCATCGGCGTGCCGAACGACGATCTGGGCGAAGAGGTCAAGGCGGTGGTGCAACCGATGGAGGGCGTGGCGGGCGACGAGGCGCTCGAGCGCGAGCTCATGGCCTTCTGCCGCGAGCACCTGGCCCACTTCAAGTGTCCGCGCTCGGTCGACTTCGTGGACGAACTGCCGCGGCTGCCCACCGGCAAGCTCTACAAGGGCCCGCTGCGCGAGAAGTACTGGGCCGACCACGCCACGCGGATCGTGTGAGCCGGCGTTGGCGCGTGCCGTGAGCGTGGCCCTGCCCGACGACCTGGTGGCCTGGATGGAGGAGGTGGGCGGCGGGCGGTTGGTGCTGGCCGATCGGCGGCC
>DATNLP010000638.1:0-6161 GCA_035602795.1 Acidimicrobiales bacterium
GACGAAAGTCGATCTGGACCATCGCCACCAAGGCGCCAGTTGGCGTGTGGGCGAATCCCGAGGGGATCCCGTCCGCAACGCTGGCTGGGCCGGCGCCGGCCGAGAAGGGAAGGGCCACGGTGTCGATGATCTGCCACGTGACACCTGGTGGCGAATCGGGCACGCTCTGGTCGAGGGAAGACGGTGATGCGGTGGCAGACGGGGAGGGAATTCTCGGCGACGTTGCGGCCTGCCTGGTCACCGGGTGATGGTGAGACCCAGCGCGGAGGGATTGTCTGGGAGAAGCGATGACCCAGACCGCCAGCGCGGCAAGGAAGCCCGCAGCGATGACGGGCACCAGCCAGCGCGGACGGGCGCTATTGACCTCGTCGGAGATACCACCTTGTCGGATCGGGCGCAGTCTCAAATCAGTGCCCCGACGACCCCGGAACCAGCCGCCACCAGAATGCAGGCAGCGAGTACCCAGGCGAGGCCGCTCATGTGTTCACCGCCGATGCCCTGACGATGGTGGAGCGCCATGCGCCCGGCGACCAGCAACACGCCGGTGACGCAGAGTGCACAGACCACCCAGGACACGTAGCCCATGGCCGTGACGATGCCTTGGGTCCCGGGGGGCTGGATCCCGGTGCCCGGGTCGACCACCGCGAGCAGAGTGATCTTGGTGATGAAAAGGGCTGCCGTAGTCATAGGTACTCCTGGGTTGGTTAGGTGACCGGATGGATGGACGAGCGAAGAAGACGCGCGAGGTGGTTTGGTCGGCGGGGAACGGTGGGCCCGGCACTCGACGGATGCGTCCGCCAGGACTCCATCCACGGGATGGGCCAGTGGTCGGGGTAGCCGCCGAGGATGAGGGCAGCCAGCTCCGCCAGCGGTTTGACCAAAGTACCGGGGCCGTCGGCCACCACCACGAGCCCGACGCAGGTCCAGGTCGGGGCTCCCGCCAATTCGCTAGAAGCGAGGCGTTGCGCGGCTATCAGGCCGTCGGCCGAGGATCGACAGACCACGAGTGTTGGCAAACCTGTCATGCCCGACAGCCCGAGATCAGCTCCGCCGAGCTCCCTGGCAAGCGTGGTGACGCCGGCACCAGAATGTGCGCCCCGCCATGCCCACTTTGGACTCTGGCCGGGGGCAAACCCCGAGATCAGCGGCACAGCGGATCGGGGAGCAGGGGACGGGGTTGTTGCCCACGCCCCCGCATCTCGTTCCAGGGAACGGCGCGGTAGCTGCGGAAAGCCGGAACCTGTGGTCAGTTGGCTCACTGCGTGGTCTCCGTCATGACCACCTGCCAGGGGGTAGCGAAAGAGGAGCGCGAGACCACGAGATACGTCACCCAGACCTCCGCCTGCCCCACCCATGGGGCCGCGCCGTCCCGTGTCAGCGCGTCGTTTGGTGCCGCACCGCCGTTCAGCGATGCAACACCGTTGAGTGGCACACCGCCATGGGGTGTCACCGCGGCCACTACCTTGCGGTAGGCGGTTAATGCGGTATCGATTGGGCCACCGGGATCGGCCTCGACGCGTGCTGACACCGCCGTCGTCACATGGTGTGCTGCCCAGACGTCCCAGATCGCCCCAGGAGCACCAGTCGGCGGGTGATGTCGGATCGAGGCCGCGTAGTTCGGTGTCATGTAGGCGCTGGCCGCCAGCTCACCCGCGTACCACCCGGCATCGACGGTGGTGTTGACGGTCCAGGTTGCCTCTACCTCCGCAATCGCCACCGCGGTGGCGGAGTGCAGATCGACGGCTGGGGCGGGGGAGGGGAAAGCCGCCTTCGCCGTCCGGTGGGTGCCGATCGACATGGTCGGACTGGTCCGGTGGTCGTTGCGTGTGGCCAGGGGCGTCAGCGCCGTGGAACACGCGGTTCCTGTTGCGGCGAGCGCACTGAGGAGGACCATGGCCACAGACCGCTTCATCCAAAGCTCCTGATCACCGAAGGCACGCCCTGCCAGTAGGAGTTGAGCGTGTCCACCCGAACGACAGCGCCCGTGTCGGGGGCATCGATCATCTCGTTGTTGCCGATATAGATGCCGATGTGGTCGAAGTCGGTCTGGTTCGCGCCGAGGGCAAAGGCGATTGCGTCGCCCGGCTGGATATCGGCCGGTGCCACCGGCGTACCCATGGTTGCCTGGAGCTCCGAAGAGTGCGGCAGCACGATCTGGCCGCTGGACGCCTGAGCGACAGCAAAGAGGACGAGGCCAGAACAGTCGAAGCCGATCGTGTTCGCACCCGATGCGATCCCAACGGTCGGACCGGACGCGTTCCCACCACCCCATGAGTACGGAACACCGAGCTCGCTGGTGACTGCAGCCACGACCAGTTGTCCAAACGAGGAGGAAGGGGAGCCCGAGCTGAGGAAGGTTGTGTAGATCGGAACGAGTGACTCCACTCGTCCCACGTAGGCCTCGGTCTCTGGATACGGCGGGATGCCTTGGAACGCCAGAACCGCGCCGACGCCGGCGTTGTAGGCGGCGAGCATGAGCGACACAGGTGTTTGGCCGGTGAGCCCGGAGACATCGGCCAGGAGCGCACAGTCATAACGGCCCATGGCCATCACTGCGTCGACTGGATTGAAGGGCGACACATTCCCCGTGCCGTCGTCATCGCGCGCATAGGTGGCGAACGTGGCCGGCAGGAACTGGGCTATGCCCTCTGCCCCCGCAGGGGAGACCGCAGATGGGTTCCAACCGGATTCCGCGTCGATCTGAGCGGCCAGAAGCGGGGCAGAAATTCCCGGGCACAGGGAGCCGGCCTCATCGAGGACCGGGATCAGGGCGACGGTCGGCACAGCCGATATGGCGAGGACGGCAGCGGTCGATGGCATGCTGGCACCGTTGGCCGCAATAGCCACCAGACCCACGACCCCGAAGACGAGAGCGCAGAGCACACCGCCGATCACCGTCATCGTGGTCGTCGGCACGATCCAGCTTTTCGAGATTTCCTCACACGAAGAACTGGGTCGAGGAACGACACTTGTGACGAGAAATCTGGAAAGTCTTGCGAAGTGTCTCCAGAACCGCGGCCAATGGCCCAGTTCTTTCTATGAGCCTTCCTCGGAAACACGCGTGCGCCGGACGGGCGACCGCCACCCGGATCGATGCCACTACCCAAGCGTGTCGGCCGATGGCCGACTACCTCTTCGCAGAGGCGCTCGGGGCGCCACCCTCGAAAGACCTTCTTCGCTCGGCAAAGGACGCACTGTTGCCGCTCCGGGGCCACCCAGGACGGATCGGCCGGGCGGTGATCGTCCTACTTGAGGGAGGCGAATCACAAACGGACTATGACGACGCGGTCAGTGTCTTGTTGCGCGCCGCCCGGGGCGGCAAGGATGGGGCGTCGGGCCCTTCAGGCGAGTGGCCATACGACCGGGAGTTCGCCCCGGTGATCGCCCTGCTCACGAGGCCCTCGGGAGTCCAGCTCACATTTCCCGGCCTCGACGACTGAGCACAGGGCCATGGCGAACTACGTCGACCTTAACTCGCTCCCCGCCAGCACCCTGCGGCACCTCGCCGCTCTACGCGAGGAACGCGATCGGGCCCGCTACATCGACTATCAGACCATGGCGGAAGAGTTGGCAGTGATGCTCTGTGAAGGACGAAAGCCGACCATCGGGTGGTATCAACGCCGACTTCGCCGGACCGAGCCCGGCGTCGGGATCGAATAGGCGAAAGCGGCATCCCTGGGGGGCATTTGCCCCCCAGCCCCCCGGGTTTCACCGGGACATGTGGGAGAACGGCTACGCGAGCCTCTACCCGAGGATCGCTCGCCTGGGCAACCTGAGGTCGCCAAGTTGTACGGTCGAGAGGTTCTTCGCTGAGATGGAGCAAGGGGGGACGATGAAGACCTATAGGGTGCGATGCGAGTGGGTCTCCACCGGCTGGTGGGTGGTGACGGTGCCCGAACTGCCTGGAGCGGTCAGCCAGGCACGCCGCCTCGATCAGGTGTCAGGCGATGTGTGGCCGAAGTGGTCGAACTGATGACTGGGGAGAAGCCCGGCACGTACGTGATTGAGATCGAGACGGTCTACCCCGGTGCGGCAGGTGCAGCGGCCCGCGAAGCCGTTGCACTGCGGCGGCAAGCCGAGGAGATCGGCAGCGCGGCGAGCGATGCGGTGCGCAACGCGGTGCTCGCCCTCCGGAGTGAAGGACTTACCCTGCGAGATTCGGCAACGTTGGTAGGAATCAGTTACCGGCGAGCGCAGCAGATCGAGCACTCGACGCTCAAGCACGCTGGCTGAAGAGTTCGCCCGGCGCCCTGTTTGGGCGAAGAAGCTAACCACAGAATCCCGACCTTTCCGGGACGATCGCGGTAGGGACCGCCCTCTTGGACGGCACCTACAGCGGACCTTCGGGTTACCGTATGGCATGGCGAATGGGCGACAAGGCTTCGGCGGGTCTGGCGACGAGCTCTACATGGTGGCGCCGTTGCATGATCTGGTTGAGGTCCTCGATCCATTCTGGGAGGCCTACGCTCGCCAGCGCGAGGATGGGGAAGAGCCTCGAATCGCCGTTCGGAACGCCGTGACTAGGGTCGTACCTCCCGAAAAGACCGTCGAAGTTCTGGCGATGCTCTCTGGGCATATCGACCGCAAGCTGTCAGTCATTAAGCCGTTCGATGGCCGCGAACTCTGCGAAGGACTCATCGCTCAGGCCGAAAAGACTTGGCAGGGCTATCGCGAAATACCCGGTTGGATTAGTTCGGACGGCCCGGACTTGACCGGTGAAAGAACAGCGCCGGGGTGGTGGCAAGACGATGGCGGTGAATGGCATGCCCCCTGGGAGGGCCCACGGCCAATTCCGACCCTGGGTGATGCAGTCCCTCCGACCGAAGTGCCCACCAATGACGAGGGCGGCGAAGATGTTCGTGATGATGTTGGGGTCACGTATTTCCGGATCAACTCTCTCTTGAGAGCCCACGAGGTCACCTGGCAGACCGTTGCCTCAAGGCTGGAAGATCTCGTTCCGCTGACCGACGGGAATCACGTCCTGAGCGGTGTATTCGATGCCGAGATGTCGCGGCTGGACGACGTGGCGGGCTCGGACAGTCGCTCAGTGCAGTGGTTCCAGGATCACACGAACCGATTCCGCACCTATGCCGGTTTGCACCAAGGTTACGGAGTTGGTCGACTTGCGCTTGGCACTGTGGCCAATCCTCCAACGCCGACCGGATCGGTTGAAGAGGGTCAGGTCGAAGTGCTCGCGGCTGAGGCATCGGGGCTTGTGCAAACGCTCAGCTATCGAACCTTGATCAAGCAGTCCGCAAACCCCTCGGCTCTCGGAGCCGCTATCGACGGCGTGAGCGCCGAGCAGGCAGGGCAGCGATTGCGAGATCCGGTGGAGCGCCTGGGCATCGAGGCGTCCCGGCGAGGCTTTCTCATCGCAGTCGCCGAAGAGATTGTCATGCGAGGTAGCGACTCGACTGAGTATTCACTTTCCGAGGCGGCCTCGGCCACTCAACGGGCGGATGAACTCGTGGACCGCCTAATCGACGAACACGGGCTGACCTTCGATGATGCAGAGGCCTGGGTCGAACTGGGAATCGCAACGTTCGAGGAGATCGTTGGCTGGACCAAGCTGACCAATTACCCAAGTGACGCCGCAGCTAGCACGAGCAGCGGCTATTCGAGTTCGGACGTAAGTCCGTGGATCGAAAGTGGGCTTGCGTACGACGCAGATGATGCCGTTTCATGGCTCGAATCGGGGTTCAGTGTCGAAGAGGCTTCCGCCTGGTGTGAAGTCTCGAATTTGAGCAAACCCAACGAGGTCGAGGCCGCTCTTAACGATTGGTCCACTCACGGTTTTGACCGGAACGACGCGCGCCAGTGGGCTGTCGGTGGCCTGGAACCTGACAAGGCGGCCCAGTGGCGGCAGGCCGGATTCTCGATTGATGATGCAAAGACATTCGAGGGCGGCTACATGGAGATTGAAGATGCGGCTGAGTGGAGGGAGGCCGGCTTCACTGCAACCACTGCGGCCCAGCTCAGAGCTGATTACGTGTCTGTCTCCGACGCTGTAGCTGCGCGGGAAAGGGGATTGAGCATCTCGGCGACTCTGAGGAGAGAGCGGAGCGGCGATTTAGATTTCGATGCAGACGACCGCCTTGAAGAATCATTCGGTTCGGCTTTGACAGGGGAGAGCTCTCCGGAGGATGTCCTGGCGTCCTGGA
>DATNLP010000441.1:0-5987 GCA_035602795.1 Acidimicrobiales bacterium
CTGGATGCGGGCGATCGGCAGCCGTTTCGAGTCCCGGCGGATCAGCCCCGTCTCAATCCGCAGTGCGTCCCCTTCGATGCGCCAGCGGGTGACCATCCAGTGGATGTAGCCGTAGACGACCGTGCCCAACGCCAGAATGACGAGGTAGTCCGTTTCCGCCGTGCTGTTCTCGGCCGCCGAATGGGCCGTCGAGATGACGAGCAGCAGGAGGAAGGCGGGCACGATCCGGCCGGCGCGGACGACCGGGGTGACGGGGTGGAGGCGGCGCCAGCCTTCGCTGGCGGGATGTCGGGACATCACATGCCGGCGGCCATCGACTCACCGAGCTCCGTGAGCCGGTCCCGCAGGCGGGCCGCTTCCTCGGTTTCGAGGCCGGGTATGCGGGCGTCGCTGGCGGCGGCGGCCGTGTGCAGCTTCACCGTCGAGAGGTGGAACAGCCGCTCGACCGGGCCGGCCGTCACCTCGACGAACTGCATCCGGCCGTAGGGCACCACGGAGAGCCGCTGCACCATGACGCCACGCGCCACGATCAGATCCTCATGGCGCTCCTGGTAGCGCCAGGCCCGGTAGCGCCGGCGGACGAACCATGTCCACACGGCGCCGAGCGCCGCCAGGACGACCACGCTGATCACCCCGGCCAGCGCGCCGAGCGCGGCCAGGAAGAGGAGGCCGAAGAACAGAGCCAGCACCACCGTCACGCTCGTCACCTCGGCCCGCCGCATGCGCCAGAGCCCTGGTGACGGGCGCAGCCATACCTGTTCGCCCGGCGTGGTCATGACTCAGACGTTAAAGGGACCGACCCCGACGTAGGGTGGCAATTGTGAGCGAGTTGCCGGGTGCCCAGACGAGAAGGCTGGCCATGGCGCTCGAGCCGGTGGCCGGCCAGGTCTATTTCTCGGGCGAGTGCCATGCGGCCTACGCCGAGCTCGGCTTCTCGCCCAGCCCCGGGACGCTGGGCAACGGTGTCCAGCTGCCCGACGGTCCGGCCTACTTCACGAGCCGTGGCTCGGTGATGGGCCAGGTACCCGGAGAAGTCGTGGCGGCCGCCTTCGCGGTGTTCAACCCGGAGGCCGTGGTGCCCTCGGTCGCCTTCGGGTGGTCCAAAGTTGATGCGCCCACCATCTGCGACACCCGCACCCGCGGCGCGGTGGCCCAGCTGGTGCGGATCCTCGGCACCGAGGCCGACGGCCTGGGGCGCGCCACGGAGCTGCTGGCGTCGGCCACCGAGCCGTTGCGGCCCGAGGGCAAGCCGCTCTTCGCCGGGCTGCGCAGTCTCGGCCTACCGGGCGACCCGATGGGCGACATGTGGCGCCTGGCCGACATGCTGCGCGAGTACCGGGGGGACGCGCACACGGCGGCCTGGACGGCCGCCGGCTTCGATGCCACCGAGATCGGCCTGTTGACCGAGCTCTACTGGGGTCTGCCCATGAGGACCTACGTGCGCACCCGCGCCTGGTCGGACGAGCAGCTGGACCGGGCCGAGGCCCGCCTCGCCGAAGAGGGCCTGGTGGCGGACGGGGCGCTGACCGACGAGGGGCGCGTCCGGCGCGAGTCGGTCGAGCGGGCGACGGACGCGCAGTGTGCCGTCATGGTCGAGGCGCTCGGCGAGGACGGGTGCGACGAGTTGGTCGACCTCCTCCGGCCGTGGGGTGCGGCCATCCGCGACGCCGCGGGCTACCCGCCCCAGGGGCCGCACGATCTGGCGCCGGTGCGCTGAGCGAACAAGCGACGCAACTCAGAGTCGCCCGGGTTCGAAATCGGGACGGCCGACTTATCGGGAGGAGGCGTTTCTGCGCTCCTTGCGTCTGTCGTACAGGTCTTCATCGGCGCGGCCAATAAGAGCACTGAGAGAATCCGGTTCAGCCATTTCGGCCAGGCCTGCGGTGACAGATGAACGTCGGGTCAGAGCAAGCTTCGCATTGACGAGGTCGAATCGTTTCGTGGCTTCGACAATGCCCACTCCCATAAGACCGCATAGGAACTCATCACCTCCGTAACGAACGATGAGATCGTAGGGACGGACGTGAACTCTGATGGTGTCGGCCACCAGAACCAGTAGCTCATCGCCGCTGGCGTGGCCGCGCGAGTCGTTCACCGCCTTGAGACCATCGATGTCAACGAAGGCCAGGGTGAATGGCTGACCCGTTCTCCTCGCCCTGACAATCTCGCGCTCCAACTCGAAAAGTCCAGCGGCCCTCCGTTGAGCTCCGGTGAGTTCGTCCACGACGTACTCCGACCGCTCCCTGGCCGAGAGGATCCGATCAGTCTCAGAGGCAACTCGATCATCCCGGGACATCAATCGTTCGACGGCCGATTGCTCTCGGTCCCGTTTGGCCTCGGATCGATCAAAGGCATTCTGGGGGTCCACGTCCTTGGCGTGCTGCTCTCGGCGCTCGGCGCGGTGGTCACGGCGCCGAGCGCAAAGGTCACGCTCATCAGCCAGCGCGTCGTGAGCGGCAGAGGCTCGATCCCGCTCCCGAGCATCTCGGTCCCGGTCAGAGCCCGGCTCGAGGGGTTGTACCGGCTCTTCGTATCCCGAGCCATTCTTCATACGATTCCTCGATCCCTACCTCAAGAGTGACACAGATCGGGGACTCCGGCGCCGCGTCTGAGTAGGTGCCGATGGGCGAACCCGGCGGGCGGCTTCAACGCCTGCTCAGTGCACATCGAGCTCCTTGCCCAGCGGTCCTCCGGCCGGCACCTAGAACTGGTACGGCGGGCGCGATCGGGGTCCGGTGATCGTGACGATCAGTGCGACAAGATCCATTCCATGGACCGGTGGTGGGCCCACGCTGCGTCGGCTCAGGGTGACCCGTACGGGCATCGAGATGGTGGGGCACCACCGCGCCGCGGACCCCCACTGCAATCCAGGGCGATCTCACTCATTGCCGAACCTACGCAGGCCTGACCTCTGTGCCCCGGCCCGGCGTGATGAACAGCGCCCGGCCGGGCTCATGGACAATGGCCCGGTGCCAGACGCCCGGCGGGTTCACGACCGCCTCACCCGGCTCGAGCGGGACCACCCGCTCGGCGCCGTCGATCTCCTGAATGAGGTCGACCCGGCCCGACAGCAGCACGACGACCTCTTCGCCCGCCGGGTGTCGTTCCCACGTGCCCCACGTGGCGTCCTGAGCCAGGAGGCAGACCAGACGCCCCTCGTTGCCGTCGGCGGCGAAGCGCTCGCCGTAGGCGGTCATGCACGCCGGCGACCAGTCGAAGTCATCGAGCCGGGTGGCGGTGGCCCCACCGCCGAGGTGCACGAACGTGTGGGAAAGGTCGAACGCGCCGTCGTCGCTCATCGTGTCATGTTGGCACGGGCGCGCCGGAGGCCGCTCAGCCGGAGGCCGCTCAGTAGAGGGGCGACCAGGCGGCGGAGCGCAGCAGGCGGCTGTTCCACTGGTCGCGCACGGCCAGCGCGTCGTGCATCCAGGTACCGGGTGCGCTGGCCGACGGAGGCATGTCGTTGGCCAGTAGCCAGAGCAGCGCCTTCTGGCTCACCACGCGCTGCCACAGGATCACCTCGTTGGCCTGGTGCGTGCCGTAGACGGGCTGGAAGGCGGCCTCGAGCTCAATGATGCCGCGCCCATCCCGCTTGGACTTGGCCAGCTCGGTGTCGTAGAGCGTTCCCGCCTTGGCCAGGTAGGCGTCCAGCCCGCCCGGGAAGGGCCAGGCCGTGTCCTCCATGAAGAGGCTGAGCTCGTGGGTCTCGCCGCCCGTCGGCACCGACGACAGGTCGAACTCCTGAAGGGGCGACCACCGCACCGGGGTCACGATCTTGGCTTCGCAGCCGTGGCGCATGGCGTCGACCCGGGACGACCAGGCGGCCAGGTCGCCCCCGCGCACGCGGCCGGCCAGGTCGGCCCAGGCGGCCGCGTCGGCGCAGCCGGTGATGGTGACCACGGTGTAGGCCGGGCCGCTGCCGTGCGCCACCCGGAGGAAGAAGAGCAGGCGGCTGCCCTCGGACCCGGCCAGGGCCGGGATCAGCTCGTCCCGGTAGGCGGCGTCGAACTCCTCCTCCCGGGCACCGGCGACGCGGTGCACCTCGTGCAGCAGCAACACGACGGACCTCCTGATGGATCGTGGCCTAGCGGGTGGTGGTGATACCCCCGTCGACCGGGATGACGGCGCCGGTGAGGTAGGCGCCGGCGCGCGAGGACAGGTAGATGGCGGCGCCGGCCATGTCGTCGGGGCGGCCGATGCGCTTGAGCGGCGCGTTCGCCGCGATCTGCTCGCCGAAGGCCTCGAGGGTGGCCGCCATCATCTTCGACTGGAACGGCCCGGGCGCAATGGCGTTGACCGTGATCTCGGGAGCCAGGCGCTTGGCCAGGTGCCGGGTCAGGTGGTGCACGGCCGCCTTGGACGCCGAGTAGGAGTACGTCTCGAGCGCCGGCACGGCCAATCCGTCGACTGACCCGATGTTGATGACCCGCGCCGGCTCGTCCTGGGTGCCGGCGGCCCGCAGTAACGGCACCAGGAACTTCGTCAGGTGGAAGACACCCTTCACGTTGAGGGCCAGCACGCGCTCGAAGGCCGCCTCGTCGAAGTCGGCCAACGGGCTGCCCCAGGTGGCCCCGGCGTTGTTGACCAGGATGTCGAGCCGGTCGACCCGCCCGGCCATCTCCCCGGCCAGCCGCCGGCACTCCTCCTCCTTGGACAGGTCGGCCGGGATGCCGATGCAGGTGCCCTTCTTGGACAGCTCCTCGGCCACCTCGGCCACGACGTCCGCCTTGCGCGAAGAGATGTAGACGGTGGCGCCGGCGTCGACGAAGCCCTCGGCGATCATCTTGCCGATGCCGCGGGTGCCGCCGGTCACCAGCGCGGTCTTGCCCGCGATCGAGAAGAGGTCCGAGGCGTTCGTCATGGCGACATCATCGGCCTCACGGCGCCGCCAGCGCCAGCGCGCTGCGCACCAGGATCCCGGCGCCCACGCGCAACGACGCGTCCTCGACCATGAAGGTAGGGCTGTGGTGCATGCCGCTCGTGCCGTCGGCCGCCGCGCCGCCTACGAAGAAGTAGCAACCCGGCAGCCGGGCCAAGAACTCGCTCACGTCGTCGCTGGGGGAGGCCGGTGGCATGCGGAATACCTGGTCGGCTCCGAGGAGAGCCTGGGCTTCCGCCTCGACCAGGTCGGTGGCGGTGCCGTCGTTGACCACCGCCGGCGTGTGCTCGGGTAGTTCGAGGGCGACCTGCACGCCTTCGATCTCGGCCACGGCGTCGCACAGGTGGCGCAGGCGGGCGAGCAGCTCTTCGCGCTGGGCGTCGGTGAACGTGCGCATGGTGCCGGTGATGCGCGAGGACGTGGGCACGACGTTGACGGCCGTCCCTGCCTGTATCGTCCCGGCGCTGCAGACGCAGTTGGCCCCCTCGAAGGTCAGACCCTCGGCCACCGAGCCCAGTCGGCCGACCAGCTCCGCCGAGGCGCGGATGACGTCGCCCTGGCCCGTCGGCATGGCTCCGTGCCCACCCGGCCCGGTGATGGTGATGCGCAGCGAGTGCGCCTCGGACATGGCCACGCCGCTGCGCAGTGCGATCAGCCCCGTGGGGACCTGCGACGTGACGTGGAACCCGACCAGCCGCGCTCCCTCCATGACGGACAGGGCGCCGCCCTCGACCATGGACTTGGCCCCGCACAGGGCCTCCTCGGCCGGCTGGAAGAGGAACAGGTAGCGCCCCGGCAGGTCCTCGCGCCGCGAGGCCAGCACCGACGCGGTGCCGAGGAGGGCGGCGACGTGCACGTCGTGCCCGCAGGCGTGCATGACGCCCTCGGTCTCGGAGTGGACCGCCCGCGCCTGGTCCTCCTGCACCGGCAGCGCGTCGATGTCGGCCCGCAACACCACGGTGCGGCCCGGCTTGCCGCCCTCCATGGCGAAGATCCCGCCCGTCTCGGTGGGCCGCAGTGCCTCGTCGATGCCGAGCGCGCCCATGTGGTCGCGGATGATCCCGGTGGTGGCGTGCTCGCCGAAGGCCAGCTCGGGCCGGCGGTGGAC
>DATNLP010000451.1:0-19127 GCA_035602795.1 Acidimicrobiales bacterium
TCCGATCTTCTTCAAGAGGTCGTGGGTGACCGTGATGATGTGACAGCCGATGTCATCGGCTTCGATCACGTTGAGGATCTCGCGTGGGCTGGCCCAGAGCAACTCCGCCTGGGGCACGTCGCCCAAGATGTCGAGCGCCGCCATCATGAGCGGCACAGGGTTTCGGCCCGTGTCGGCAATGCGGCCAGCGAAGACGGACACCACGGCACTTGCGCTCTCCGTTAAGGCATGGGCCACCGTCCAGACCTGGCGCAACGACAGGATCGCGGTGACGTTGAGCTTGAGGCCTTCAAGGCTCAACTCTCGGATCAGGTCGGCCGAACTCTCCCCCCGAGTGTTCGTCACCGGGATTTTGACGTAGACGTTCGCACCCCATGATGAGATCAGAAGGGCCTGGCGACGCATCTCCTCGAGTTCGTCCGCCACGACCTCGAAGGAAATGGGGTGCTCCGTCACCGCGGCGAGCACCTCCTTCGCAAACGTGGCGTAGTCGGTCACGCCCGAACCGCGCATCAGGGTGGGGTTCGTGGTGAAACCGGAGATGAGCGGGTCTTCAGCGAGAGCCAGCATGCCCTCGAGATTGGCGCCATCGGCGAAGATCTTGATTCGGAACGGTCGGGGGTCAGCCATCACGGGCCTCCTTCTCAACAAGGGTCCCAAGGATCCACGTCACAGCTTCACCGAGATCGGCGACGATAGCGTCGGGATCCTCGGCCCGGCGCTCGGCGTACCCCCGGTCGACCAAGACAGTCCGGCAGCCTGCTCGACGCCCCGCTTCGATGTCCCGCCAACGATCGCCAACCATGAAGCTTCCGGAGAGATCGAGCTCGAGATCGGCCGCCGCCGCCAACAGCATCCCGGGAGCGGGTTTCCGACAGTCGCAGCCGTCAGTCTCGTCATGAAAGCAGACCATGATCGCGTCGGGTTGAAGCGCTTCGCGCACGATGTCGTTCATGGCCTCTACTACCTCTCGACGCTGGTCTCCTCGTGCAACGTCAGGCTGGTTCGTCACCACGACCACCGCAAACCCGGCCCGGCGAGCCTGCTGGACCGCCTCTGCGGCCCCATCCAACAATTCGAAGTCTTCCACTCTTGCCGGGGGGAGCGGTTTTCCATCGCGAACTTCTGCCCGGTTGACGACTCCATCGCGATCGAGGAAGACCCCGGATCGGGCCAGACTCACGAGAGCCTCCCCGCCCGGGCGTCGTCCAGCATGGCCGCCAAGGAGTCAGCCAGTGCCTGCTTGCTCGTACGTGCGTTCGTCCAGCCAAGGGCGCGAATCCGGTCGGTGTTGAGCCGGACCACGGGGACGTCACCACGCCAGCCCCGATCCCCACCGGAATAGACGAATTTGGTGCACCCCGGCTCCAGGCCAAGTGCCTCGACAGCCAGATCCGCGATTTCGGTGACGGTGATGTAGTCGCCGGT
This sequence comes from Acidimicrobiales bacterium, assembly GCA_035602795.1. GTDB lineage: Bacteria > Actinomycetota > Acidimicrobiia > Acidimicrobiales > RAAP-2 > Bog-473. The sequence goes on from DATNLP010000451.1 coordinate 1,429, forward strand.
GGCGACGTTGAAGACGGCAAATGGTCGTGGCGCCGCCGTCGCGGCCAGAAGGACGGCGTCGATCACATCGTCGACGTGCACGTAGGATTTGCTCTGCGATCCGTCGCCGAGAATGCGCAGCTCGCTCGGTTCCGCAAGGAGCCGCCTGACGAAGTCGAAGCCAACTCCGTGGGTCTGACGCGGCCCGACCACATTGCCGAAGCGGAAGGCGACGCCGACGAGGTCGAACATGTAGCAATACGACGAAATCAAGGCCTCGCCCGCCAATTTGCTGGCGCCGTAGGTCGAGACCGGGACCAGCGGGCCATGGTCTTCGTCCGGTTCCCACTCGCCGAGGTCGCCGTACACGCCGCTTCCCGAGGCGTAGAGAATCCGCCCGGCCCCGGCTCGTCGCATCGCCTCCACGACGTGGTGTGTCAACAGTGTGCCCTGGTCGAAGTCCACCGCCGGCTCGGTAGCAGCCCGAGCGATGTCGGGATTTGAGGCGAGATGAATGACGGTCTCGATCCCGGCCATGCTGTCAGTGAGGGCGTCCAGATCACCGACCTCGGCTCGGATCACCTCGAGCCGGGAGTCATCCTGATGCGCTGCCAAATGCCACTCCCGCCCCGAGGAGAAATTGTCGTACACGCGTACGGTCTCGACCGCGGGGTCTCCCAACAAGCGGTCGACAAAATGAGCGCCGATGAACCCGGCGCCACCCACCACCTCCACCCGCCGTGGCCGATTGTCTTGCTCACGCCCGGTCATCGTCCTCGCCCCGGGTCCCTGTTCATCGCGATTCCCATTTCGTCGCCACCCGAGCCAAGGCGGGATGCGAGACCAGCAAGTGCCACACGACGGCGCACAGACCCTCTGTGTGCGGGGTCACGTGATCCGGGTAGAGAGGAGGAATCACCACGCACGAGTCCGTCACCTCTGCGGTGAACCCGCCATCCCGGCCGACGATGCCGAAGATCGAAGCGCCCCGCTCGCGGGCCAACTCGAGCGCTTGCACAAGGTTGGCAGAGATGTTCGCCTCCCTGTTGCCCCCTCCGACCGAGAACACCAGGATCCCGTCCTTCGCGGTCAGTCGGGAGCCGCGTAGCCATTCGGCAAAGGTCGAGTCCCAGCCTTCGTCATTGACGCGGGCCGTCAGCTCCGAAACATTGTCGGTCGGGGTATAGGCCTCGAACGTAGCGATTTTGCGGAAGTCGTTGACGGCGTGGGACGCATGCCCAGCCGAACCTCCCACGCCGAGAATGAAGAGCCGACCACCGCGCTCACGCACGGCCGCCAGACCGGTGGCACAGTCCTCAATATCGTTGCGGTCCAGGGCCGAGAGTACGGCGATCGATTCGGCCAAATAACTCTCAGCGAAGGCCACCGGTCTCTTCTCGCCTGCGACACGTGGCAAAGGTATGGAGGCCGAACTTGTGACGTCGACAGCGGATGTCCTGAGGCAAGAACCCGGCGCGCACCAACATGGGCCAGAGATCCTTCGGTGCGTAGTAACGCTTGTGGTCGTTCATTTCTTCCGGAGGGCTGAGACCGAGCCGGAAGGCCGAGAACTCGAGCGGCCACTTGTCCAACCAGGTTGGGACCGTGACGAAGCAGACCCCACCGGTCCGGAGGATCCGATGAAACTCGCTGAGGGCGACGTCGGGCTCCCAGAGGTGTTCCAAGACCGCCACACACAACACGATGTCGAGCGAGGCGTCGTTCACCTTGGACAGCACCTCGGGTAACGTCCCCTCAATGGCGCGGACCTTCTGGTGCTCCTTGAGGTCGGGCGCGATGGCCACGTCCGCAATGGTGGCGCTGGCCACTTCGGGCAGGATCCTGCGGGTCAGCGCGGCCTGAAAGCCGCAGCCGAAGTCACCGACGTCCTTGCCCCGCCAGGGTGCCACTTGAGTGAGCGCCTTGTGCTGGGACAACCAGACGCCCAAGCGATCGACGTAGGTGAGTCCATCCCCTTGGCCGAACGACGTCGAGCGCCCGAGTTCCGAGTCGCTCACAGCTTTGCCGGGGGTGGAGCCGAGGCACTGCCGTAGCGAACGTTCGTAGCGTGCAACAGCAACGTGAAGCCGAAGATGGAGAAGCCGACGATGATGAAGAGGATCCCCGTCACGGCGAGATGGTCGATGTTCGACGTGGCCGGAGGAAGGCTGAAGCCATTGGCCAGGTAGCGTGCCAGCAGCGTCGCCACGAAAGCCAGGCCTACCACCATGAGGCCGAAGCTGGCCAGAATGGAAGGCGTGTAGCGGAATCTGTCCATCCACTTTCGGCGAGAGCCCCCCCCGTAGTCGCAGAACACTTCGGCAAGACAGCCGAAGAGAAAGCTTTCCAGTCCGAGGATGGTCAGCGTGAGGCCGAGCAGCATCCAGTACAGGTCGAAGGTCACCGGGCCGATCGTGATGGAGCCGAGGCTCAGCGGCAGGGTGATCACCAGACCAAGGAAGAACATGAAGAGGCCCGGCCTGAGCACGAAGAAGTCCGCCCGGTATACGAGCATGGTGCGGATGTTGATCCAGGCCGCTTGGAACGGAGAGAACCATCCGGAGCGCTTGTGGTGGGAGACCCGACCTTCCCGGTCCTTGTAGAAGGTGACGGGCACCTCGGCGGTCCGCAGGCCCATGCGAACCGACTTGAGCACCATTTCAGACGCGTACTCCCAGGACTGCGAAGAGATGCCCATGCGGTACAGGGCATCGCGCGAAATGCCCCTCATACCACAATGAATATCCGTGAACTCGGAGCCATAGAGCCAGTTCAGGATCCACGTGGTGACCGGGGTGCCGATCCGGCGGTGCAGCGCGGGCATCGACCCCGGCTCGATTGACCCGAGCCATCGAGAACCCATCGCAAACTCGTAGCCCTCACGCAAGCGCTCGACGAATGGGGTGAGCTGGCGGAAATCGTAGGTGCAGTCGGCGTCTCCCATTACGACGTAGCGACCCCGGATGTACGGGAGAGCGTCGATGTAAGCGCGACCCAGACCTCGCTTGGGTGTCTTCAGCACCCGGGCTCCGTGCTCGAGCGACAGTTCAGCGGTTCGGTCGGAGGAACTGTCGATGATGAGGATTTCGCCTCGAACGTCGGCGGCAGCGAGTCCCTGCTTGCACCAGTCGACGAAGTCGGAGATAGTGAGCTCCTCGTTGACCGCGGGGATGACGATCGATACCTCGGGATCGCTCACGTCGTCCTTCGGGATGAGAAGTTCGACCTCTGGATCAGCGAGGTCCACCACTGAGTCGACAGCCGGCCGCGTGAGGGTGCCGTCCTCAGGCGAGTCCTTCGTCTCCAGGCTCTTGCCGGCCCGTTCAGTCATCCGTAACCCTTACCTCGCTGGCAGAAATCGGCTTCCTCGCATCTGCACCGACAGCACCTGCTCGTCCCGGCCCGGCGCCGGCTGACCACGGAAGGTGGCTCTTCGGCCCGGTGGCCGCGGCAGGTCCAAATCGCAGAATCGTTGGCGCGAATGGACGATATCTCACCCGGGAGAACCCTTCGTCCGCCGCGTACGGCGACGCGTCAACTGCAGGGACCTGAGCTGGCAATTCTCCCCGCGGAACGACGTAGGATCCTCGGTCTGACGGGAATGAGGCCTCGGCTCGTGCCTATGAAAGACCACCGCCGAATGGTATAGCACCGGCTCTATTTTCGAGGGAAAGCGCACAAGGCGGCAGGGGCGGCCAGAAACGCAGTAGACCGGCGTCAGGCTGGACGCACCGTCCGGCCAGGTTCGGGTGACCCGCCCACCGATTTGGAGAGCGGACGGCTGGAGGCGTGCCCGAGAGGGACCGGCTGATGTGCCGACCGTTCCAGGCCGTCCGCCCGCCGCACCGGGATGGACGACTGGGTCGGGTTTCTCGCTCATCGTTCGCCGTCGTTTACTCGTCAGGGCGCCGGGCACCGGCGTGAGGGTGAGACCGAACCGTCATCCTTCAGTGCGTATCGGATTACCGACTACACCCTCGGTGGGAACGGAATGCCGTCCCGATTGTGCGAGGGAGGTTGTCCCCGCTCGGCGGCCCGAGATACCGTCCGTCTGTGACTGTAGCTGCGTGTCCGATCTGCGGCGGCGTGGTTTTCGATGACGTTGGCATCGTTGCCGGCACGGTGAATCCGAGGGAATACCGGCTCCGTAGATGCCGCTCCTGCCAGTTTGTGTTCGTCTCAAATCCCTGGTTGGAGTACGGCCTCATTTATTCCGAGGACTACTACAACGGCCGAGGGGCCGATACCAAACTCAATTACGTGGAGGAGGTGCAGCATCCGACGCGTACCGTCCGACGGTACGAGTGGCGTGGAGTGCTCAATCGCATACGCACGCTGACTCCGGTAACCCAGCAGACGAAATGGCTAGATTACGGGTGCGGAACGGGTGGACTCGTCGAGTACCTGCGCTCCCAGGCAGTCGATGCCGTCGGCTTCGAGCAGGGCTGGTGCGTGGAACTGCTCAAAAGGAATGGCACACCGACCATAGACGAGGCTGACTTCGAGCGGAACGGCGGGCGGTTCGACATCGTGAGCGGCATCGAGGTGATCGAACATACGCCGGACCCTGTCGCGGTTTTGCGGTCGATCCGTCGCCTTCTCAAGCCTGGTGGCCTTCTGTTCATGACGACGGGCAACGCAGAGCCGTTCCACGACCGCTTCACGAGCTGGCGTTACGTGACGCCTGAGGTGCACATCTCCTACTTTGAGCCCTCGACGCTGGCGCGTGCCCTCGAAGCGGCCGAGTTCAAGCCCATCTTTCCGGGATACGGCCCCGGATGGGAGGACATCATTCGCTACAAGCTCCTCATGACCCTCAGGAGGAAATGGTCGAGTCCCCCTGAAGCGATAGTGCCGTGGGGACTGTTGGCCCGACTCGTCGATTCACACCTCAAGCTCAGCGCTCAGCCAGTGGGGTGGGCGCTGAGCTAACTATGTGGATAGGGCCGGTCCCCGCCGGGGGTCTGATCCCAGGGGTTGTTAAGCTGGAGCCCGAACCTCGACGACGCCTCCAGGGGGTTCGCTGGGGCCTATGAGTCCTGCGCAGATCGGGAGGAATTCAAGCTCACAGGGCAGGCCGCGCATGGCAACCAGCAGTGAAACAACGACACCCCCCCTCGGGGCGGTGATGTTGGCGGTCCGGTCCAGTCAGTGGCGCTGATCGTGGCGACGACCCCACTATCGCCAACTGTGCCCCAGGATCGCATGGCAACTTCCGCGGCCCCGGCGCGCTGGCGCGGTGTAGTCCGAATCCTGCCCGACCGAAGGTCACCGTCGCGATGAGCTCGCCCCGCCACGCCTCGACCTCGAATATGACAACGACCGGAGCAAGCATCGCCCACCGGGTCTCATTGGGGCTTCGCCGACACTGGTTGTTCGCGGTAGTCCTGATCGTCGCCATCGTGCTGCGGATCATCGTCACCTTGGCCTATCGGCCCGTCCTAATGTTCCCGGATTCGGTCGACTACCTCGCTCGTGCCAACGACCTCACGCCTATGGCGTGGCACCCGCTGGGCTACCCCTTCTTTCTGCGCCTGCTGCGACCGATCGGCAACATTGCATCCGTAGCGGTGGCCCAGCACTTGCTCGTTCTCCTTGACGGCGCGCTGTTGTACGCACTGCTCATTCGCTTCGGCCTCAAGCCGTGGTTGGCCGCCCTTGGGGTCACCCCACTTCTGCTCGATGCGTTCCAGCTCGACGCGGAGCAGTGGGTGCTCTCAGAGGCGTTCTTCGAGAGCATGTTGACAATCGGATTTGTCATACTCCTCTGGAACGCCACACCCAAGCTCTGGCAGTGCGCTGTCGCAGGCGTTCTCATCGCGCTGACTGCAATTACTCGGTTCGACGGCGCCATCTTCCTGTTGCCCGCGATGGCGTACGTATTACTGCGTCGCGCAGGCATTCTGCGCATCGTCACCTTGGTGCTGGCGACGGTGTTGCCCATCATTTCGTATGCGGGTTGGTACGACGCCGTAAATGGGCAGTTCACCGTGTCGGCGGATTCCGGCCTGTTCCTCTATGGGCGAATTTCCCAAATTGCAGAGTGCAAGGGTCTTTCTCTTCCGTCCTACGAGAGGCCGCTCTGCCCGAGCAAGCCACCAGTGGATCGACCGCCTGCCAATTGGTACGTATCGGACCTGTCCTCCCCGGCGCGGATTATGAAACCCCACGACGGTCATTCAGTGGATTCGATTCTCACGAGCTTCGACTTGACGATCATCGAACACCAGCCCTTGGACGTAATCAACCACGCCTTGGACGACTATGTCCGTCAATTCCAGCCGACTCACCACGTTCCAAGCAGCCTTGCGGAACCGAACACCTTCTTCCAGATCGGGTATCCATCGGTTGGCGTGATGCTCATCTCCAGACCAGAGGCAGCGAGCGCGATCAAGACCTACTTTGGCGGACCGTCTCTTGGTGCCAACGTCGGCTTGGACCGGTTCCTTCGTGACTATCAGACCGTCGTCTACACGTGGGGGCCCTTGTTGGCGGTGTGTCAACTGTTGGGCCTCCTGGCCGTCGTCGGCATCGGAAAGTCGCGCAGGTCGGGGCGACGAGCCGAATGTTTCGTCTTGTGGAGCAGCGGGATCCTGATCTTTCTGTTCGCTGTGGCTTCTTTTGAATTCTCCTTTCGCTACCTCTTGCCCTCGCTCTTCCTCGTCCCTCCCGCAGCGGTACTCGCCGTCGCCATGATTTGGCCGCAATTCCGGTCAGGCACCTGGTCGGTGCGCGGTTCAGCTGACCCGGCGCGGCAGGCCGAACCCTCGCTGGTCGTTGACCTGTCGCAGGGGGAGTCGCCGGCTCGCGACATCCAACCCGTCGATGCGTGAACGAGCGGACGATCATTGCCGACGGCTACCTGGTCGGGTTCGTTGAGCGAGCTTGGCAACCTGAGATGGAGCACGAGTACCCTTTCCGTCGTGTCGCAGTCCATCCCAATGCCTCCGGCAGAGATGCGTGCCCTCATTGGGTTGACTGACGAAGCGCACTTTTGCAACCGGACCGGTGCGTTGGTCTTCCCAGATTTGGGCGAGGACCTGTATCGATCAGTATTCGATCTTGGCTCTGGCTGCGGCCGTCTGGCGCGCCAACTACTGCAGCAAAGTCCGCGACCGGAGAGCTACCTGGGAATCGATCTCCACGCCGGCATGGTCGAGTGGTGCCGTGACAACTTGACTTCGGTGGACCCGAACTTTCAGTTCGCCCACCACGACGTGCACGAGCTCGGGTTCAATCCGTCAGGCAGTCCGCTCGACCGCTCCCAACCGCTCCCGGTGCGCGACGCATCCGCCTCCCTGATCATCGCCTGGTCTCTGTTCACGCACGTACTGGAGGACGAAATCCCGTACTACCTACACGAGTGCAGGCGGATCCTTCGCCCAGGTGGATTGATCCGCTCAACGTGGTTCCTGTTCGACAAACGGTACTTTCCGATGATGCAAGCTTTCCAGAACTCGCTGTATATCAACCCGGTGAATCCGACGAACGCCGTCATCGTCGACCGCGAATGGCTGCTCGCTACGTTGTCTACCGTTGGCCTGACCGTCGCCTCGAGCACTCCGCCCGAGGCCAGTGGTTACCCGCGCGGATTCCAATGGATCATTGACCTTCGGCACAGTAAGCCAGGTGAGACTCCAGTCATACCTCAGGAGGACCAAGCACCTTTTGGAACGAAACCTCCGCCGATCGGTGGAGCCGATCCTCACATGATCGGCTTGGGGTCATCCTAAGCGTGTGTCTCTCTGCTGACGTCTGTGACACGCGTGGTTCGTATGGTGATTTGTCTCATGGGAGGTTGAGCGCATGAATACGAATGGTCTGCTGAGTGACGACGAGGCTGAAGCCTTGGTGGCTGACTCACATTTCCTTTGGCACCAGGCCTTTCACCTCAGCGAGAACATAGTTGCACCGGGCGCAAACGACATCGAATGGCTCCTTAACCGGGTCGGTCTGCCATTCACACTCGAAGGCGCGACGCTGATTGACATCGGCACAACCAATGGCGGCGGTGCCTTCATCGCCCAGCAGCGAGGTGCGAAGAAAGTCGTCGCTGTCGATATCTACGGCCCGGAGCGATTTGGCTTCGACCGCCTAAACGCAGCGTTTGGCGCCGGTGTCGAATTCGTACAGGGCACGATTTACGAGTTGCCCCAAATCTTGGGCGACGAGCAGTTTGACGAGGTCCTGTTCCTGGGAGTTCTCTATCACTTGCGCCACCCCTTGCTTGCGCTTGACTCACTGCGGCGGCTCACAAGGAAACACCTCTATCTGGAGACTGCGGTCTGGGGCAATCCTTCAGATCCCCCAATGGCCAGATATTTTCGCCGCGACGAACTCGCAGGCGATAGTTCGAACTGGTTCGCGCCGAACCTGTCTTGTCTCGTCGACTGGGTGGAATCCTCGGGTTTCGTCGTCGATCAAGTTCAGCATTGGCCCGAGGATGATCCAATGCGAGCATGTGTCGCCGCACATCCCACGCCGGATCCCCCAGAGTACATCGACCTTAGCTACGAGGTCCCATTGACCGTCGTCCCTGAATCTCGCCTTCCGGAATAGCAGGGGCCCATATGGTCGTGGCCACGGCCGATCTTCATCGGGCGGATGGCACGCAGCGCATAAGTGGTGGGCCGGCGGACAAGTCGGCTTGACCTGAGAAACCTCGAACATCAGTCTCCACCGGAGGACGAAGGTAGAGTTTGTTCGGGCTGTGATTTCAGCAACACCCGCCGATTAGATCTCTTCACGACAGCGTGCCTCCTTCAACGAACCACCGCCCGGAACTGGACGGGCTGCGCGCCCTGGCCGTTCTGTTGGTCATCGCCTCGCATCTTCCCGTTCCCCACTTGACGGGCGGCTGGATCGGTGTCGATGTTTTCTTCGTGCTCTCTGGCTACCTCATCACGTCGATTCTAGTGCGTGAGTTCGAACGCACCTCGACGATCGCCCTTGGTCGCTTCTACCTGAGACGTGTTCTTCGACTGTATCCGGCCTTGATCACGATGTTCGTGGTCTGCGCGATTTGGTATCAGCATTTCGCAACGTGGCCGCCAAACTTCACCGTTCACGTGCCCTTCACGAGTTATCTGCGTACCGTCGGGTTTGGCGCCTTTTATCTCGAGGACTTCGTGCTCGGCTACACCGGCAATCCTCACGGATCACTTGGACACACCTGGAGCCTCGCTCTCGAAGAACAATTCTACCTGGTCTGGGGCCCGTTGCTCTGGTTGAGCCTCAAACGTGGATGGTCGGTCGCATGGGTATCCGGCACTTTGATGCTGGCCTCCACGGCGTCCCTGGTATGGGGGAGCGGATCAAGTCCTGGATTGCCACTGACGTACTACCGTCCCGACTCTCGGGCCAATGAACTCTTTCTCGGTTGCCTGTTGGCCGTTCTTTTGCCTCGGATGCAAGCGAGACTCGCCACAACCCGCGGGATCTCCAACTTCTACAGCTTCGTTGGATTGGCCAGTCTGATCGGCGTCCAATTCTTTTCCGATCACATGACGAGAACCACACTGTTTCCGCTCGAAGAGGTGTGGGCCGGCCTCTCTGCAGCCATTGTGATCGTGGGTCTGACCGTCGGTGCAGAGCGGTCGTTGGTCTCTCGGGCTCTCTCGACCTGGCCCGCGGTGTCGATCGGCCGCATCTCGTACGGCATGTACCTGTGGTTGATTCCGATCACCGTCGTCTTGATTCCCTATTACTTCTTCTTGTGGCACTGGGACTTCAACTGGTGGCTCTATTCCATCATCTCCCTGGCAACAATCATCGCCGTGGCTTCAGCCAGCTATTTCCTCATAGAGAAGAGATTCTTGAGACTGAAGCGCTACTTCGAAGTAGTGCCGACGTCGCCGGACACGGAAGGGAGGCACGTGCGGTCATCCGCTCCAGACCTCCAGACCGATCCGCGCCCGGTGCAGCTTCCCGCGGGCTAAGGGACATCGCCCACTCGGGGTATGCCCGATCGACTGCCCTAACCGCCTTCGCTGGGAAGTAACGCTTCCTGCGGAACCCCGGAAACAGCGAGCTCGAAGGTGCGGTTTTTCACGACAAGGACCGCGTGTCGGCACCCGCCCACTGACCAACGGGCCGCAGTTCTAGCAGAGTTTCTGTGTAGGTCGTATAAATGGCGACATGGAGAGCCTACAGATGCGCGTGACCCGCCGGGTTCGGAATGCTCTCGGGATCACCTCGCTCCAGCAATACCTTGAACGCATAGAGGAGGCGCTCGCTGATCCGAACCATCCGGCCGTAGACACGATTGGGAGGATCGAGTACTTGACGACCTTGGCCAATACGGGTGCCCATCCTCGTCGTTATCGCGGACCCGATCAGGCGGTCCAGCAGCTGCTACGCCTGCAGTACCGTGACCTTATAGATGCCGGTCGGCCGTTGCCTCCTCTCGGCGACATCGAAATGCGCTTTTACTCCCAGAACGGTGAGAATGGCATCATTCTGCTGCTTCTCGAGGCAGTCGGGACGGCGACCAAGCGATCCGTCGAGATCTGCGCGGGCGACGGTATCGAGTGCAATACCGCGAATTTGCTCATCAACCACGGATGGACCGGGCTTCTAGTCGATGGCGGCGAGGAGTTGCTCACCAGAGGCAGGCAATTCTACGAGTGGGGCACCGAGGCTTTCACGTATCCCCCGACGCTACGACAAGCGTGGGTCACTGCTGAGAATGTGAACGATCTGGTCCGGGAAGCGGGCATCGAAGGTGAGATCGACCTCCTCAGTGTAGACCTCGATGGCGTCGATTACTGGATCTGGAAGGCGCTCGATTGCGCGAGACCGCGAATCGTCGTGGCTGAGTTCAACGATGCCTGGGGCCCCTACGATTCCGTCACGGTTCCCTACGATCCGGACTTCTCTTGGGAACAGGGCAGCCTGTACTACGGCGCCTCGCTCGCCGCTCTGTGCGGCCTGGGTGTCGAGAAGGGCTACCGGCTGGTTGGTGCGCAGAGGTACGGGTTCAACGCCTTCTTTGTTCGCGAGGACCTGGCAATTGACACGTTGCCCACCATAAAACCCGCGGACTGCCTGCATCACCCTGCGGTCCAGCAGCGGATGGCACGACTGGACGAAATCGCGGATCGGCCGTGGATTCGGGTTTGAATTCCCAGGTCTCTCTTCCCAGGTCATCGCTGCTCGAACTCCTATACTCCCGGTCGTGAGTGGTCGTGAATCGGCATGGCCCGTCCGATCGTTCCAATCGATGGTGGGTCGTACCTTGGATCGATACGGGCTGAAGCCCGGGCGCGACATCGTCATGCAGATCAACACGTTGGCGGACGACGTGGGGCAAATGGCTACTGAAATTCGCGAGTTGCGTGCCGTTGTCGATGCCCTGAATTCCTCCGTGACCGTCCTCAACAGTGGCTCCGGCGAATTGGTGCTCTCGCGCTTTCGGCCGGTACTCACGCAGAAGGTGTCTGATCCGCGGGAAGACATTTCAAGCGTGCTGGAATCGGTCAAGAGCGATGTCGGGCCCGTTCTTTTGCCCCGCTTTGATCGGTTCATTCTGCCATCGATTCGTCAGACGGGGGCTTGGGAGCCCGACGAAATGGAGTACCTCCGAAGGAAGATCCAGCCGGGGATGACCGTGCTCGACATTGGCGCAAACGTGGGGTACTCCGCACTCGTGATGGCGCGAGCGGCGGGAGAACACGGACTCGTGGTCGCCTTCGAGCCCGAACCATTGAATTTCTCGTTGCTTTGTACGAACATTCGCCGAAATGCAGCGCTGAACGTTCTGCCGATACATGCAGCGGTCGGAGAAGTGACGGGCTCCATCACACTGCAACGGTCTCCAGACAACTCCGGCGACCACCGTACGGCGCCCCACCCCTTCGGTATTGCTTCCCTGGAGGTGCCACTCGTTGCAATCGACGATCTTCTGCCGGCTGATTTGGTAGTCGGTGGTGTGATGATCGACGCGCAAGGTTACGACCACCGCGTCATCCGCGGAATGAAGCGTTCTATCGACCAGTGGCGACCGTTTATGCTGGTCGAATTCTGGCCACTTGGCATTCTGGAGAACGGCGACGATCCCGACGAGGTTCTCGATCAGTACCGGGATCTGAACTACCGGCTGGAGTTGCTCCCCGACCAGGATGTGTCTTCCTTGTCGGCCGAGCAGATATTGGACCAGGGCGCCATAGGGGGACGCGACCACGTTACGCTGTCGTTGGTGCCCGCGTAACGCCGCCCGTAACGAGCGAAGGTCGCTGCGTCTCGATGAGGGCGACCGGGTCGGAATGCGCCTGTCGTCAAATCGGGTAGCAGTGGCACCAGATCCTTGAACGCGTCGAGAACGTTGCTGGCCGGCTGGCCCACCAATCATCGCTCCACGGGCTCCCAGGTCCAAGGGGCTTTCGATTATCCTGAAAGCGTGTCATCCAACCAAATCCCCCAGAGCAATGGCGTCTGGGCATGCACCATTATCGCCCGCAACTACCTTCCGGCGGCCCGGGTGCTGGCCACAAGCTTCCTCTCGCACCACCCGGGAGGTCGGATGTTCGTCCTCGTCCTCGATGACAATCTTGGGGAATTGGACGGCAATGAGCCCTTCGAGGTCCTTCATCTCGACGACTTGGCGATCGAGCCGGCCGAACTACATACCATGGCGGCCTGTTATTCCGTCATGGAGCTCGCCACGGCGGTCAAACCATGGCTCTTGGAAACCTTGCTGCGGCGGGGCACGCCGTCAGTCCTCTACCTCGACCCCGATATTCAGGTGTTCCACTCCTTGAAGGAGCTTTCCGACCTGGCCGAGGAGCACAATATTGTGCTCACACCCCACGTCACCGCCCCCATGCCTCGCGATCAGAAAATGACGAGCGAGACAGCAATTCTGCAATCTGGGATCTACAACCTGGGCTTTATCGGAGTCAGTCACGGCGCTGGGCCCTTCCTGCAATTCTGGATGAATCGCCTACTCAGGGAGTGTGTCGTCGACCCCGGTAACATGCGATTCGTCGATCAGCGGTGGGTCGACTTCGTTCCCGGAATGTTCGATTGCAAAATATTTCGAGACCCGACCTGCAATGTGGCCTACTGGAACCTCGATCACCGCAACCTGAACTTCAACGGGAAGTTCTATGAGATCGATGGCAGTCCATTGAAGTTCTTCCACTTCAGCGGTTACAGCCCGGCCGCGCGCCATCTCCTGAGTAAACACCAGACCACGCAGAACCCCCGGATTCTCCTCAGCGAACGACCCGTCGTACGACGGATTTGCGATGAGTACGGCGACTTGTTGATCTCCAACGGATTTGGAGTCGATGACGCCCATCCCTACGGCTTTGACCGCATGGCCAACGGTGTCCCGTTTGATTCGATCATGCGTGAGTTCTACCGAGGCATGCTCGCCACTGCCGAACGGGGTGCGGGCGTACTGCCCCCGGATCCGTTCGACCCGGACGGGGCCGACGCAATGCTGCAACTTCTGAACGAACCGCCCGGAGTGCCCGGCGACCCGGGTCAACTGACCCTCTACCAGGCAACGCTCTTCGGGCGACGGCCCGATCTTTATCAGCATTTCCCAGACCCCCAGGGTCACGACCGGGACCGGTTCTTCGATTGGCTGCGGGCAAGCGCTGCCGAAGGTTGGATACATCAGGCGCTGACGTTGCCTCCCGCCGTTGGGATCGGCTCGCCTCCTTCTGTTGAAGCCGGCAACGATGGAAATCCTCCGACATTGAGCACATGGGCTCCTCCCACTCAACTCCAGCCTGGCGTGATGCTCGTCGGGTACCTGCGAGCTGAATTGGGCGTGGGCCAGGGAGCAAGGCTCCTCGCCGAGGCGATGGATGCCACAGGCATTCCGTACGCCACCTTGGTCAACACGACGACCACCAGCCGGCAGAACCACGCATTCGAAGGAAGTGCGAATGACGGACGGCGCGATTTCGATGTCAACATCGTGTGTGTCAACGCCGACCAGCTCCCGGTCTTCGCCGGCCAGGTCGGACCAGGCTTCTTCGCGGGGCGCTACACGATCGGCCAATGGGCGTGGGAGCTGGAAATTTTTCCCGATGAGTTCCACGGTGCGTTGGACCTTGTCGACGAGGTCTGGGCGGTATCGGAGTTCACTCGCGCCGCCATTGCGGCCACGACATCCAAGCCGGTCTTCGCTGTTCCACATCCGATCGTGCCTCCATCTGTCCCACCTGGAATCGACCGAACTGCGCTGGGACTTCAAGAAGACTGCACGTTGTTCCTGTTTTGTTTCGATCTCCTCAGTCTCCTGGAACGCAAAAACCCTCTCGGACTCATCGAGGCCTACTCGAGGGCGTTCGAGGCGGACGGTGGTGCAACACTCGTGCTCAAGGTCATCAATGGAGACCAGCGCCTTCCGGATCTCGAGCGTCTGCGGTTGGCGGTCGCCGACCGTTCCGACATCATGCTGATCGACCAGTATCTGGATGCAGACGAGCTCGCAGCGCTCATGAACGTTGCTGATTGCTATGTGTCACTCCACCGCAGCGAGGGCTTCGGACTCACCATGGGTGAGGCCATGGCCCTCGGAAAGCCCGTGATTGCGACGGCCTACTCGGGCAATCTCGACTTTATGAGCGAGGACACCGCCTATTTGGTCGGCTGGAGCGAAGGTACGGTGCCCGCCGGATGCTCGCCTTATCCTCAGGGCGCAAAGTGGGCCGAGCCCGATCTCCACGCAGCGGCGCGGTTGATGCGCCACGTCCACGAAAACCCGGACGAAGCCAAGGAGGTCGGACGTCGAGCTCAACAGGCCATCGCCGCAAATCACTCCACCGATCAACGAGCTCAATTCGTCCGCCAGCGATTTGATGCCATCCAACGTCAAAGGGCGGAGGCACTGGCGAACGCCCCTTCGACGAAGACCGCAGCGGTGATTGCTCCAACGCCGGGCGCAGTTACACCTGAGGGCCTTGTGGAACTGGCCAAGTCGCGGCCGCCTCTTGACATGACGTCCGCGAGATTTCCCAGGTTCACACGGTTCTATCGTCGGCTCGTCCTGCGAGCCCAGAGGCACCACGACGACCACCAGCGTCAGGTCAACGTCGCACTCGCGGAGGCGATCAAATCTCTCGAGGCTAACGATCGGCGACTTTTGTCCAATGTGGAGGGAACCCTGTCGACCTCGAGGTCCGTCCGATTGGATCTCAGCCGCATTCTGGGCGAACACGGTCGAGCGCTGGAGGCGATCAGGCCGCAGATCTACTCGGCGAACACCCGCACTTCGGAGCTAGGTGACCAGTCCGAATTGCTCACCGATTCGTTGACGGACCTGATCGCCCAGCTACGTGCCATCCCCTACATGAGCGATCCTTCGGTCCTCGAGACCCTTGACGACGCCGGCCGGCCGGCCATCGGTTTCCGTCACGAATTTGGTCGCCACGGTCCCGCACATTCCTACGCCGGGTTCGAGGACGTGTTCCGCGGCCCGGAGGACTTCATCCGGGAGCGACAGCGGATCTACCTTCCCTACCTCGTCGACCACGATCCCGTGATTGATGTCGGATGCGGCCGAGGCGAAATGCTGGATCTTCTGGCTGCGACCGGTGTCAAATCCTTTGGCGTCGATATGGACCAATCGATGGTCGACCGTGGGAGTGCCAGAGGTTTGGACATCGTGCTCGCCGACGGGGTTTCGTACCTTCACGAACAGCAGGAAGGATCAATCGGCGCCGTCTTCTCGGCCCAGGTGATCGAGCATCTCGAGTACGAGCAGTTGGTCCGCTTCCACGAGGAGGCCTATCGGGCGCTGCAAACGGGCGGGGTCTTCATTGCCGAAACCGTCAACCCGCATTCGATATCGGCGTTCAAGTCGTTTTGGACAGACCTCACGCACCGTGTACCGATCTTTCCGGAGGTCGCGGTGATGCTTGCCCTGGTGGCCGGCTTCTCGGAAGCGATCGTTCTGTTCCCGAACGGCACCGGTACGCTTGAGGTCGACCGCTGGTCTCAGGGCGAGTACGCGGTGATCGCTCGCAAGTAGCCCGGCCGCATTTTGATGTCCGGGATCGACGCGCCTATCTGACCCGGGACATCAAAAGACCCGCTCCCAGTAGGGTGCTCGGTACACGACGGGTATGGTGCCCGTCCTTGCGATGTCTGCCTCCAGCTGGCTGGCCGCCCCGCCGCGGTCGAAGATGCGGACCTCCTGTGGCGGCAGCCCGACAATCGCTTCGACCGTCGGCAACACCCCCTCCTCACCCACGGCGAAATGGGTTTCGAACCCCTCGAAGGTGGCGGTGATCACGGAAGCTTCGCCATCGGGGTCCAAGCGAAATCGCACCACGTCGGTCTCATCGGCGTTCTGGTGGAGATGGCTCGTCTCCAACCGGTAGCCGTTTTCACGGGCGGCCGTAATGATGATTCGCCGCAGCCCGCGCTCTCGCATGTCATGGAGAATGCTCGAGCCGTTGGCCGCAGTGAGCTGTGAGAGATACTGCGGGTGCCGCTCGGAAACGATCGCCTGATTGACACGGACGTCCTGATTGCCACCTCCGCGGGCGCCCTCGACCTTGACCGTGTCGCTTCCTGCGTCATAGACGAAGCAGGACGGGGCAAGGACGGAGTGGTAGCCCAGGGTCTGGCTGCGCAGGCACCAGTCGACCTGCGCCGCGTGGCCGCAAGCGAAAACGGGGTCCATCAGACCGATGTCGCTGATGACCTGAGTCGGAATGGCCATGCAGAGACCGTCCCCCGACGGGACGGGTATCGCCAGCCCGGCGAACTCCTCGTCCATTTGCTCGGAGACCCAATCCACCAGTCCGGATGCGTCGGCAAGATGATTCGGGTCGCTGTTGGGTATGCGGTTCACGCCCGAGTTGTTGGACAATGCCGTGGAGGAGGAAATCAGGGCATCCTCCATCAGGGGACTCAGCAGCGTCGGGATCATGTTTGCCGGCACGATCGACGCGATGTTCAAGAGGACCACCGCGTCGTAGCCGGCGTCCACTGCTCGCAACATCCCCAGGTTCATACTCCGTGATGTGCCGAGGTTCCTCGGGCTGCGGTAGTACCCGAACCCTCGTGACTCGGTCATTTCACGGCACTGACCGCTCCAGCCCGCGACGGGGCTGGCATCATCGAGCACCAGCACGTCGACCGAGTGGGCGCCGGGCTCGAGGTGCGCCAGCGACGTCAAGCAGGTCCCGACGTGCCCCTCATTGTCGTAGGCGCGCAGCGCGACGAGGACGCGCCACGAAGTTTCAGACCCCGAGGGCATTGCGAACCGCCCAAATCCGGGTCGCCAGCCGGAACGCCGCCGAAGACCGCACCTGCTCCTGCTCGACCTTGTATTCGTGGTGCTCGCTTCGCAGGTGCTCCAAGTCGCTGGACAGGTTGACGATCTGTTGGCGGGCGTCGATCAGACGCTCTGTCAAGTCGAAAACTCGCGCCGTGGCCATCTCGGTGTCGACGAGCGCCTGCGTCAATGACAGCCGGTCGAGCTCTTCTTCAAGCACTTGTTTCACGGAACCTCCTCGTTGACGCTGACCCGGCCGCTCACCGCGGCGCGAGGGCCATTACCTGGCGGTAGAGATCGGTAAGCCGCTCTGCGGTTGCAGGCCAAGTGTATTTCGCGCCGACGGCCAGGCAGGTTTCGACCTGGATACGAGCCTGGGCCGGATCGCTCAGCAAGGCATCCGCTGCCGTGGCGAGACTGTCGGGCGACCAGTCGTCCGCCGCGATGGGGATGTCGGGGGCGAACTCCTCGAGGGGCC
>DATNLP010000469.1:0-4383 GCA_035602795.1 Acidimicrobiales bacterium
CGACGGCATGCCGGTCATGTCGACGTAGCCGCCCTCCCGGTCCTCGTCGCTCGAGGTGTCCTCGGGCCACGATTGGACGACCCAACCCAGGTCCAGCTTGGGGTCACCTACGGTGCCCATCTCCCAGTCCACGATGGCGGCCAGGCGGGCCGGCCCGCCGTGCTTGAACATGACGTTGGCGAACTGGTAGTCCCCGTGCATGATGCCGGGGATGTAGTCGATGGGACGGTGCGCCCGCAGCCAGGCTGCCGCCTCGTCGAAGCCGGGCAGCTCGCGCCCCTTGATGCGCTCCAGGAACGCGGTCCAGCGGTCGACCTGCCGTTCGTGGAAACCATCCGGCCGACCCAGGTCCGCCAATCCCTTGGCCTGCCAGTCCACGTTGCCCAGCAGCGCGATGCCCTCGACCAGCTGGAGGCCCAGTCCGCGGCGTTGCTCGAGGTCGGTGTCGAAAGGCGCCGGCCACTGGCGCCGGGTGGACATGGGGGACCACCCGTCGACGAAACCCATCAGGTAGAAGGTGCGGCCGAGCACAGCCGGGTCGGTGCACACGGCGACGGCATCGGTGTGGGGCACATCGGTGCCGGTCAGCGCGTCGATGATGCGCCACTCGCGCAGGATCCCGTCGTCGCGCGACGCCGGTGCGCTACGCGGCGGGATGCGCATGGCGCAGTGCAGGTCGCCCCGGCGCAACTCGTAGATCTCGTTCTGGCTCCCGCCCGAGATGTAGCCGTGCTCCAACGGGGACCCCACTCCGAGACCCTGGGTGTCGAGCCAGGCCGTCAGCTTGTCGACGTCCGCGATGGTGGGCGCCGGGCCACCGAACAGGGCGTCTTCGATCGTGCTCACTGGTTGCCCACCTCCAGCTCGAGGTATTCGGCGAACTTGGCCCGGGCCGCTTCCTGGCGCTTGGGCAGCCACTGCGTCGGCCAGATGTCGTCGCTCGGCTTGTAGTCGCGCAGGACCTGGCGAGCGACGGTGATCTTGTGCACCTCGGTCGGCCCGTCGGCCAATCCCATGACGCCGGCGCCGTGGATCATGCCGAAGAACGGCATCTCGTTGGTCGTCCCGAGCGCGCCGTGCACCTGCATGGCCCGCCAGGCGATGTCGTGCAGGACCGTCGGCATGACCACCTTGGCCGTGGCGATGTCCTTGCGCACCCGCTTGTAGTCGTTGTACTTGTCGATTTCCCACGCGGTGTAGAGCACGAACAAGCGGAACTGGATCAGCTGGGCGTACGAGTCGGCGATGTAGCCCTGCACGAATTGCTTGTCCGCCAACAGGCTGCCCTGTGTCTCACGGCTCAACGCGCGTTCACACATCATGTCGATCGCCTTCTGCGCCATGCCGATGGTGCGCATGGCGTGGTGGATGCGGCCGCCGCCGAGGCGGGTCTGCGCAATGACGAAGGCCTGCCCCTCGCCGCCGAGCAGGGCCTCCTCCGGGACGTGCACGTCCTCGTAGTGGATGAGGGCGTGAGAGCCCTCGTTGACGGGCTCGCCGTAGAGGCCCACGTTGCGCACAATGTTCACGCCGGGCGTCTCGGTGGGCACGAGGAACATGGACATGCCCTTGTAAGGGCTGATCTCGGGGTTCGTCACCGCCATCACAATGAGGAAGGACGCCGTCTTCGCGTTGGAGGAGAAGTACTTCCAGCCGTTGATCACCCACTCGTCACCGTCCTTCTCGGCCCGGGTCTTGAACAGGGTGGGATCGGCGCCGGCGTGCGGCTCGGTCATGGAATAGCTCGAGAAGCACTCACCGGTGAGCAGCGGCTGCAGGTAGCGTTCCTTCTGCGCGTCCGTGCCGTAGTGGGCGATGATCTCCGCGTTGCCCGTGTCGGGAGCCTGGCACCCGAAGACGATGGGCGCCCAGGACGAGCGGCCGAGGATTTCGTTGAGCAGGGCCAGCTTCAATTGCCCGTAGCCCTGGCCGCCCAACTCGGGTCCCAGGTGCGTGGCCCACAACCCCTGTCGACGCACCTCCTCCTTCAGCGGGTCGATCGCCTCGCGCCGCTTGCCCTCGAGCGGCGTGTATTGCAGGTGGGGGAAGGCGAGGTCGAGCGGCTCGACCTCCTCCCGCACGAACTGGTCGACCCAGTCCAGCTTCGTCTGGTACTCGGGGTCGGTTTCAAAGTCCCACGACATGTGCGCCCTCCCTGACTCGCCCGTGACAGAATATGATTCTGGCTATCAAGAACGCAATACCGACCACTGAGACCCAGCCCACGGGGCCCGCCGTCGGCGACGGGACCGACGTCGCCGGGCGCATCGTCCGCCGCAGCCTGGCCAAGCGGGAGAGCGAGTACGCCGGCGAGGTGCGGCGCCTGCTCGATGCCGCGCTCGACCTCATGCGCCAGCACGGCACGACTTCGCGTCCCCGGGTGGCCGACATCGTGGCCGCCGCCGGCCTTTCCAACGACGCCTTCTACCGGCACTTCCGCTCCAAGGACGCACTGGTGACGGCCATCCTCGAGGACGGCGGTGAGCGACTGCGCGACTATCTCGACCACCAGTTGGCCAAGGAGAAGACGCCCGAGGCCAAGGTCCGCCGCTGGGTCGCCGGCGTGCTGGCCCAGGCCGATACCGAGAGCGCGGCCACCACGCTGGCCGTGCTCTGGAACGGCAGCAGCGCCGACGGCGGTCCGGCCGCCGGCCGCCACTTCGCCAGCGCTCCCGTCGCCTCCCTGCTGTACGAGCCCTTCGCCACTCTGGGCAGCGAGAGCCCCGAGCTCGATGCCGCCCTGGCCGCCCACGCCACCTTCGGCCTTCTCTCGGACTGCGTGTGGAAGCGCGTCGAACCCACCCCGGCCGAGGTCGAGCACGTCACCGCGTTCTGTCTGCACGCCGTGTCCCGCTGACTCCGGGAGGGTCGCCGCCCCGGCGCGCCGGAGTCGGACCGGCGGTGTCCGCCCGGGCCCGTTGACCGGTTCGCTATTCACGTCGTAATCTGACACCAATTCAGTCCCCGGAGCGGGTGGAGGCACGGTGAGCGACGTCTACTACGACCAATACAACGTCGAGATCAACGCAGATCCCTATCCCGTCTACCGGCGGCTCCGCGAGGAGGCGCCGATCTACTACAACGAAGAGCTCGACTTCTTCGCCGTCAGCCGGTTCGAGGACGTCGAGAAGGGGCTGCTCGACGCCCAGACCTACATCTCCGGCAAGGGCGCCATCCTCGAGGTCATCAGGTCCGGTATCGAGATTCCCCCGGGTGTGATCATCTTCGAGGACCCGCCCACGCACACGATTCACCGCCGCCTCCTGTCGCGCGCCTTCACCCCGCGGCGGGTCGCCGAGCTCGAGCCGAAGATCCGCGAGTTCTGTGCCAGCAGCCTCGATCCTCTGGTCGGGGCCGATCGCTTCGACTTCATCGCTGATCTCGGATCCCAGATGCCCATGCGTGTCATCGGCATGCTCCTCGGGATCCCGGAAAGCGATCAGGAAGCGGTGCGGGACCACGTCGACGCCAACCTCCGGACCGACGAGGGCAAGCCGATGAAGGTCACGGAGAACTTCGTCACCGGAGCCATGTTCGCCGACTACGTCGACTGGCGGGCCGACCACCCGTCGGACGACATCATGACCGAGCTGCTCAACGTCGAATTCACCGACGAGACGGGCACGGTCCGGAAGTTGACCCGCACCGAGCTGCTGACCTACCTCGAGGTCCTGGCCGGCGCCGGGAACGAGACGACGACTCGGCTGATCGGATGGACGGCCAAGGTCTTGGCGGACCATCCGGAGCAGCGGGCTCAGCTCGTCGCTGATCGCTCGCTGATCCCGAATGCCATCGAGGAAGTCCTGCGGTTCGAGTCGCCCGCGCACCACGTTGGGCGGTACATCGCCCGTCAGGACCTCACGGTGCGTGGCGTGACCGTACCGGCCGGGGGCGTGATGCTCTTTCTTCTCGCCTCGGCGAACCGTGATGACCGTCGCTTCGCCGACGGGGACTCGTTCGACATCCGTCGAAGCGAAGGCCGGCACCTCACGTTCGGCAACGGCATCCACCTCTGCATGGGCGCCGCGCTCGCCCGCATGGAGGGGTGCATCGCCCTCGACGAGGTGCTCTCCCGCTTCCCGGAGTGGGACATCGATCTCGATCATGCCCGCCTGTCCCCGACATCGACGGTTCGGGGCTGGGAGACGTTGCCGACAATCCTGAACTAGGTGATCCGGACGATGGCCGTCTCACAGACGCCGAACCCGCGGCCCTACGACAGTCCGGTGCGCCGCCAACGCGCGGTCGAGACGAGGGAACGGATCCTCGAGGCGGGGTGCCGGTTGCTCAAGAAGTCCTCCATCCGGGACTGGCACTCGCTCACCATCCGGGGCGTGGCCGATCAGGCTGGCGTCAACGAGCGCACGGTGTACCGGTACTTCG